>DASYMY010000738.1:0-2294 GCA_036008825.1 Glaciihabitans sp. | reverse complement strand
GACACTCTCCGCCAGATGCAGCTTGAATCCAACCACCTCGCCATGGTGGTCGACGAATACGGCGGCATTGCAGGCCTCGTCACCCTAGAAGACCTCATCGAAGAACTCGTTGGTGACATCTCCGACGAGTACGACCGAGACGTGCCCGACTTCGAAGAAATCGCCCCCGGCAGATTTCGAGTCCTGGCCCGAATGCCCGTCGATGAACTGGGCGATCTGTTTGGGCTCGAACTGGACGACGACGAAGTTGATTCCGTTGGCGGTCTGCTCAGTAAATCACTGGGCCGCCTACCCATCGCCGGGTCCGTTGCCGCCACCTCCGGGCTCACTCTCACCGCCGAACGCACCGAGGGTCGTCGCAAACGGGTCAGTACCGTTCTTGTTGAACGAGACAGCACCCCGTCCGATGACATCACCGAACAAAGCGCTACCGGTACTCACGAATGAGTACCCCATCAGAGCTACCTCAATCGAAGGAACACACCATGTCGAACCCCGAAACACCGCCCTCCTTCCGAGCGGGCTTCGTCAGCTTCGTCGGCCGACCCAACGTCGGTAAATCAACTCTGACCAACGCTCTCGTAGGGGAGAAGGTGGCCATCACCTCTTCTAAACCCCAAACCACCCGTCGTGCTATCCGCGGCTTAGTGCACCAGAGCGCGGGGCAGCTGATCGTTGTTGATACCCCCGGAATGCACCGCCCCCGCACCCTGCTCGGCGAACGACTGAACACCATTGTTCAAAACACCCTCGCCGACGTTGACGTGGTGGGATTTTGCATCCCCGCCAACGAAAAGATTGGACCTGGCGACAAGTACATCAACGAGCAGCTCGATAGCTTTCCTCGCGCTAAAAAGGTCGCCATCGTCACCAAAATTGACGCGTCATCACGCCCCGCAGTGGCACAGCAATTGCTCGCCGTTAGCGAATTGCGTGACTGGGAAGCCATTATCCCCATCTCTTCAACCAGCCGAATTCAGCTGGACACTCTCACCACACAGCTCATTCGACTGATGCCGACGTCGCCGCCGCTGTACCCCCTCGAAACCGTCACCGACGAAGGAATTGAGTCGCGGGTCAGTGAGCTCATCCGCGAGGCGGTGCTCGAGGGTGTCGAAGACGAATTGCCCCACTCCATTGCCGTCACCGTGGACGACATGATCGAACGCGACGACAAAGATCTGGTTGAGATCTACGCCAACTTGTTCGTCGAACGTGACAGCCAAAAAGGAATCATCATCGGGCACAAAGGTGAGCGCCTCCAAGACGTAGGAGCTCGCGCGCGCGTGCAAATTGAGAAACTCGTGGGCAAACAGGTGTTTCTTTCTATCCGGGTGAAGGTCGCCAAAGATTGGCAGCGTGACCCCAAACAGCTCGGACGTTTGGGCTTCTAAGCCGATCCGAATACATCGCGAGGATGATTTCCTCGCGCCAGAGATTGATTCGGGCCGAGTGCAGTCGCCTAACTGACGCACTCGGCCCTACCGTTGAGCTATGTTCCGTATCTTGCGCCCGTACCAAGTTGCAATCGACGGTGCTATTGCCCTGGTGTACTTCTTCTTCGCCACCCAGTTGGCGGTCTACGGGGTCGGTGAAAACCTCCTTGTTAGTGTCCTCACCGCCGCGTTGGTCCTGCGGCGTGTCTCGCCGGGCCTGTCCCTAGCGCTCGCCTGGTCCGCAGCCCTTGCGCAAATGTATGCCTTTGATTTCCCGCCCAGCTACTCTGACCTCGCCATTCTTGCCGTTGTTTACACCTCGGCGGCGTACGGCGGACGACTCGTCAAATGGGCCGGTCTCGCCTCCGTCGGCCTCGGCGCTATCCTCGGCAGTCTGTACCTGGTCGTCTCGGAGCAGGGTTTCCAATTCGGCTTCAATTTCAGTACGGCAACAGTGGCTGATCTCAGTGAAGCAGTGCTCCAGTTCGCTTTCCTGTTTATCGCCATGCTCGTCCTGCTCGGACTGCCGTGGACGGCGGGGCTTTTGGTGCGTACCCGCATCGCCGCCCGTGAGAGCAAGGCCGCCCAGCTCGCCGCGCAACGCGAAGCAGAAATTGCCGAACAAGGTGTCATCGTCGAGCAGGAACGCAATCGCATCGCCCGAGACATGCACGACGTTGTTGCCCATTCGCTTGCCGTGGTTATTGCGCAAGCTGATGGCGCTCGCTACGCCAGGGCGGGGGACCCCGCCGCCGTCGACACCGCTCTCACGGCTATCTCGTCCACGGCGCGAGATGCCTTGGCTGACGTCCGTCTACTCCTCGGCCAACTCCGGCACAGCCAGGCAGCCGGACCACA
>DASYMY010000737.1:0-2375 GCA_036008825.1 Glaciihabitans sp. | reverse complement strand
AAGTAATTCAGGAGAATTGTGGCTGTCAAGATCCGTTTGAAGCGCATGGGCAAGATCCGCGCGCCGTACTACCGCATCGTTGTTGCCGACTCGCGCACCAAGCGCGACGGTCGTGTCATCGAAGAGATCGGCCTGTACCACCCGACCGAGGAGCCCTCGTACATCGAGGTCAAGTCGGAGCGGGCACTGTACTGGCTCGGCGTTGGCGCACAGCCGTCCCCGCAGGTTGAGGCTATCCTCAAGCTCACGGGCGACTGGGGCACCTTCAAGGGTGACAAGAACGCAACCAACACCGTCAAGGTGAAAGAGCCCAAGGCTGCTTTCGTTGCCGACGAGAAGAAGAAGCCCGTTCTCAAGCCCAAGGCTGAGAAGCCGGCACCGGTCGTTGAGACCCCTGCCGACGAGACGGTCGACGCTTCAGCAGACGCCGACAAGGCATAGCACCATGCTCGCTGCCGCCCTCGAACACCTCGTCAAGGGGATCGTAGACAACCCCGCCGAAGTGCAGGTAGTAGCGAAGAACTCCCCTCGCGGCGAGGTCCTTGAGGTGCGCGTGCACCCCGAGGACCTCGGTCGCGTGATCGGTCGTGCTGGCCGAACCGCGAAGGCACTGCGCACCCTCATCACGGCTCTGGCCGATGGTAAGCGTGTGCGTGTCGACGTGGTCGACACCGACTTCTAATCGTGGCATCTACGACAGGTGCGGGTTCAGCCCGCACGCAGCTACGTATTGGGCGCCTGACTAAGGCTCACGGCCTTAAAGGCGCACTGAAGATCGAGTTGTACACGGATGACCCGGGACGTCGTTTCGTCCCGGGCGCTGTGTTCTCTCTTCAGGTTCCCACCGGATCTCCCTGGCACGGCAAAACGCTCGAGCTGGTCGAACTGCGCTGGTACAACAGCCACGCGGTGGGATTTTTCAAAGACGTACCCGACCGCAGTGCGGCCGAAACGCTCGTCAAGGCGATCCTCTGGGTTGAACAGGACGTTACCGAACTTCCGGAAGAAGAAGACGCCTGGTACGACCACCAGCTGGTTGGACTGTCCGTTCTGCGCGACGGCGTCGCCGTTGGCACAGTGGCGCAAATTGACCACTTCCCCGCTCAGGACTTGTTGACGGTCACCACGGACGCCGGGGATGTGCTTGTCCCGTTTGTAAAAGCCATTGTTACCGCGGTCGACATCGTCGCGGGCACCCTGACGGTCACCCCGCCTCCCGGTCTGTTCGAGCAGCTTCCCGACGAGGATGAACCGGAAACAACGTCCGGGTCAGACGCAGAATAAGTCCCACCACAATACGGTTCTGATCGGGACTTTGGGCCCAAGAACCGCGGCATACGCGCGTCTAACCTTGAGTGTCAGCCTCCCTTGGCTGGCCTCAGGAGGACCGTGTCGGTATGTCGTACGTCAAACCAGACCAGCTCATTGACGCCATCATCGAATCTGGTGTCGCTAAGTCTCAGCTGACAACACGACAGATGACGGTGCGCGGACTTCTGGCCGGTGCAATACTCGGCGCTGCCACCACCGTCGCGCTCACTGCTGCCACCCAGACTGGCCTGCCCATTGTGGGCGCCGTGCTTTTCCCCGTCGGCTTTGTGATGATCATCCTGCTGGGACTTGAGCTCGTCACCGGCAGTTTCGCCCTCATCCCGTTGGCGATTATGGAACGTCGCACCACCCTAGCGAAGGGGGTAAAGAACTTCGTTGTTGTTATCGCAGCACACATCGTGGGGGCGTTGTTGTACGGTGCGCTCTACGTCGCCAGCATCACCTACCTGGGCACAGAGGCATCCGATCCCATGATTCAAGCAATTGTGGGCATGGCCGAACACAAAGTGCTACCGTACGCCGCTGTGGGAGCTGGCGGGGTGCTCGTTGTCATCATTAAGGCGATGCTGTGCAACTGGATGGTGGCCATCGGCACCATCATCGCCTACACCTCGACCTCTACCTCCGGCAAAATCTTGGCCATGTGGCTGCCGGTCACCACCTTCTTCAGCCTCGGCCTTGAACACGCCGTTGTGAATATGTTTGTGATCCCCGCCGGCATCATGCTGGGCGCCGATATCACTATCGCGCAATGGTGGGGATGGAACCAAGCTCCGGTCCTAGTGGGCAACCTCCTCGGCGCCGTAGTGTTCACCGCCCTGCCGCTGTATTTCTCGCACCGCACCCGGGTACGTACCGTCCCGGTGGCAGCACCAACGTCGGCGAGTGAGCCGGTGCGCTCCTAGACTTCTACCGTGCGCATCGACATCCTCACGATCTTTCCCGAATTCTTTTCCGTCCTCGACGTCTCGCTGGTGGGTAAAGCACGTCAGTCCGGACTCATTGATGTCTCGGTGCGGGATCTGCGGGACTTCACCCACGAC
>DASYMY010000736.1:0-2175 GCA_036008825.1 Glaciihabitans sp. | reverse complement strand
GCGACGAACTGGAGGCTGCCTTCGATGAGATGCCGCCAGCCCTGGCCACGGATTGGCGTTGGGCACGGCGTATGTGGGACAACCGGCCACTGCCCATCTAACGTTTCGGCTTCACCATGACGGTGTCGCGGCTGAGCAGCGACGATCTTATGTTGCTGGTTGGTGATCGTAGCCTGCCGCCCCTCAACGTGGGTGCAGTACTTTTTCTCGAAGCGGATGCCACGCTCTCCGTCGAGCATCTTGTGCGTGACCTGAACCGGAGGCTGGCTGCGCTCCCCCGGCTTCGCCAGCGCCTGCATCCGGTTCCCATTGGAGCAGGTCGTCCCATCTGGCTAGAAGACACCCACTTCGACATCCGTCGGCACGTCAAAGCCGGCACCACCCCATATCGCTCAGAATCGGAGGTCATGGCGGCTGCGGCAAAACTTCTCGGCGATCGGCTGCCACGTAACCGACCCTTGTGGTCCGTACTCGTTATTCCTCGGGCTGATTTGCGAGCCGCCGCGGTCGTGATGGTGATGCACCATGTGATGGCCGACGGAATGGCCGGGATTGCGCTGCTGCAGAGCCTCACTGCACGCGCTCCTGGCGCCACTGGGCAGGACTTTCCGTCGCCACCGCCTTCGTATCGCGAGCTCGTTCTGGATAATCTTCGCGGTCGGCTGCTGACACTCGCGCGGCTTCGCACATCCCTGCGGCGGCTTGGTCAAGCCGTGATGGCCCTCGCGCCCAGTGCCCGTATCCGTGCCGTTCGCACCTCCCTCAACCGTCCGACAAGTGCCCGCCGCGTGCTGGCCACGGTTGAACACCCGTTGCCCGCGGTTCGCGCCGCAGCGCATCATCTTGGAGGAACGGTCAACGATGTTGTGCTTTCTGCGGTGACCGGTGCGCTTCATGGTGTGCTTCTCAGACGCGGGGAGAGCGCTGATGCGTTGGTGATTTCGATTCCGTTTGCCGCCCGAACCACGGTCTCGCCGGGTCAGTTGGGCAATTCCAGTGGCGTCATCCCTCTACTGCTGCTCGCTGCCGGAGATGCCGCCGATCGGATCCGGCAAGTTGCCGCTCTGACCCGCAAAGCCAAGACCGTGTCACGGGGAGCGTCGACGGCGCTTCTTGGGCCGGTCTTCCGGGTGCTCGCTCGCACCGGTGTGTACCAGGCATTTATAACCAACCAGCGGTTGGTTCATACGTTTGTGTCTAACCTTGCTGGCCCCGCCACGCCTGTGCATCTTGGAAGGTGCACAGTAAATCGCATCGTTCCGCTGAGCACACCTACCGGTAACATCACCGTGGCGTTCACCGCGCTCTCCTACAACGGAACCTTGACGGTGACCATCGTGGCCGATCCTGTCACCTGTCCCGATGTCGAGCTCTTGTGCGAACTGCTCAACCGGGAGTTCGCCCAGATCCTCGCTCCACCGTAGACAGCGGGAAAACGCTCGGCGCGATGCTGGTGTTGCGGAAATAAGAAAAGCTCCAAACCGTGAGGTTCAGAGCTTTTCATACTTCCTAACGAAGGAAAATGTGGATCCAAGGGGATTCGAACCCCTGACCCCCTGCATGCCATGCAGGTGCGCTACCGGGCTGCGCCATGGACCCATATTCAGTTTCTGCTCCCTCCGGAGAGGCAACTTGAATAGATTACTACAGACTTGGAGTGCCTTTGACACATCAGAGCCATTTTGGGCCTGAAGCGGAGAGTTTCTCTCAGGCGGATGCCTCTCGACGCGAGAAAACTCCTACCGTGGCGGACAAAGCACAATGCCCTCGTGGAATCAGAGCGACCTGATTCCACGAGGGCACGTGTGAAACCGCCAGCTGGCGGCACGGAAGGGTGCGGGTTACTCCGAAACGGGGATAACCAGCCCGCCCCAGGTCTCGTTCATAAATTCCTGAGTTTCGGGAGCAAGCAGCAGCTCGTACAGCTTTTCTACCCGCGGGTCATCTTCCAGCTCGGCGGTCGTGGCCAGAATGTTGAAGTACGGGCTGTCCTCACCTTCGATGAGGATGGCGTCGTCGGCGCTGAGGCCGGCAGGCAAAGCAAAGGAGATGGTAACGAATGCGGCGTCAAGGTCGGCGACAGCCTGCGCGAGCGTGGCGTTGTCGATTTCTTGGAAGTCATAGTCGTTGGGGTTGGCGGTGATGTCAGCGACCGTGGTGGGCTCGTCCGTGGTT
>DASYMY010000735.1:0-3565 GCA_036008825.1 Glaciihabitans sp. | reverse complement strand
GTGCGGCTGCCGGTCCAACAAGTGCGGTGTCGGCGCCGAGCAGTGCTGCCGGGGCGAGATCAAACTCGTGGATGTCGCCCACCGAGAGCACGGGGCCTCGGGTCAGCGCGTCGGTCAGGATGGGAACGAGTCCGGTGGGTTTGCCAACTCGGAAGTGCATGGCGTCGAAGACATCCGCAATTCCCCAGCTGCTGAGCAGGGCGACAACCCCGTCGCCCGGGGCATTGGTTGCCAGCGCGATAGTGGCGTGAGGCTGAATTCGGTGGAGAAACTCGCTGAGCGCTGCCGGAGCCGACACGGACGCACCGTCCGTGCCCAGCAGGGCGCGGGAGTCGTCGTACGCGGCACTCACCACTTCGGCGGTTACCTCGTCGGCGGCCGCGAGGCGGGCAACGGCGTCGTAGCCGTCGCGAAACACGGTCTCACCCGCGGCGAATGCTGCAAGTTCGCTGTGCGCTCGCGTTGCAAAGCTCTCGTCGCCGACTCGAGCCGCGATCGCGCGGGCGTAGGCCACGATCGGGCCGTCGCCGAGCGCGAGGGTCCCGTCAAAATCAAAAATGATTGTCGGTTTCACTGTTCTCCTTCGTCGCATCCCTCCAGCAATGACTCTGTTCTGAACCGGTGGGGACGCTGCGTCCATACTCACAGGCATATGTGGACGGAAAGGCCGTCCATTGTTAACAGTCGGTAAACAGTGCCGCAGCGCCGAGCCGTCGGGGCCGTCTACGCTGGCGCACATGGGTGAACGGATCGAGGAATTGGCGGCGCGCGCGGAGCTCGACCCGGCGGGCGTTCTCACCGAAACGACATGGCTGGGGGAGGCGATCGACTCCGACGCGCTCGCCGGACGGTTCGATCGGTGGGGATGGTCGACGGTCATCGACGAGCACGTGGGTGGTGCCGTAATTTCCCCCGCGTTGTATCACTCGCTCCATGCTCGCGCCAACCTGCAGGCACACTGGCCCATTGGTAATGCCGGGCTGTTGCACGTGTATGGCTATCTTCTGTCGACGGTGCCAACGCCGTACGGGTTGAAAAGGCAGCGTTGGCTCGATGGAACGCTCGCCGGAGCATACGGATTAGCTGCGGATGCCTTTGTGCCGTGGGTATCACCTCGCAGCCTGCTCGAGCGGGTGACTGAGGCCGTTGACGAGCTTCGGATCTCTTCTACTGTGCGAGAAGCCATGGTTGGAGGTGCCACCACATCCCTCGCGCTCGGCCGCCACTTCGAGCAGGGAGCGTGGGCGCTCGCTTATGTTGTTGATGGCCGTCTAGTGACAACTTTCCCCGTGGATTCTCGTGAGAACGTTCTGGCCGAGTGGGATGCCGAAGCGCCCAGGCTGCGGTGGAATGCGGTCGAGCCGCCCGAGTAAAAGGCATCCGCCCATTGCTATTTGCGCAAGTGTCCTAAAAGTGCAAAGATGCACTTTGTTATGGATAGTGCAAATGATTCGAAGGCCGCTCAGCGGCGTCGCGAAACAGCGTCGCGGCTCACGGCGGTGTGCCGTCGGCTGACTGCCGAAGGGGGGCTGGCCGGGTTCACAATCGAAGAAGTCTGTGACGAAGTCGGGATCTCCCGCCGCACCTTCTTCAACTACTTCCCGTCTAAGGAAGAAGCCGTCCTCGGAATTGTCGAGGGTGATGAAATGCACATCTTCGCGGAACACTTTATGCATCGTGGCTCCCGCGGCTGGACAGCCGTTGTTGACGACGTCATCGACCTCGTCATCGAGCACGTTGATGCTGCCGGACTGAACGTGGAGAAACACACCGAACTTGTCCGCGCGATTGAGCGCGAACCACGACTGCTTGCCCGATTTATGGGGCTTGGCAGGGAGCGCGACGCGGAAGTCGCCGCGCTCATTTCTCGTCGCGAGGGTGTTCCCGTCGGCGACCTCAAGGTGCAGGCGTGCATTGCTGTGATGTCAGCGGTGACACGCTCAGCTGCGGACCGCGTCCTTGACCCACAAACCACCATCGACTTCAAATCCGCACTTACTGACTCCCTTGCCGCGATTCGTGCGGTACTCGACACCTCCCCGCCTAGAAAGGCTCACCAGTGACCACCGCGACAGAGGCCCCGCTCCTCCTGACCCAACGAAGAATCTGGATCATCTTCGGCGCACTTATCGCCGGCATGCTCCTCTCCAGCCTTGACCAAACCATCGTCTCGACCGCGATGCCCACCATCGTTGGGCAGCTCGGCGGCGTTGAACACCAGGTCTGGCTGACCACCGCCTACCTGCTGGCCACCACAATCGTGATGCCCGTCTACGGCAAATTTGGTGACGTCCTTGGTCGCCGCCGCCTGTTCCTAATCGCCATTGCGCTGTTCACCATTGCCTCGATCGGCTGCGCGTTCGCAGGGGACTTCACCCAGCTCATCGTGTTCCGTGCAATGCAGGGTCTCGGCGGTGGCGGACTGATGATCCTCTCCCAGGCCATCATCGCCGACATCGTTCCCGCGTCTGAGCGTGGAAAGTACCTCGGTCCGCTCGGTGCAGTATTTGGCCTGTCCGCGATCGGTGGCCCGCTCCTCGGCGGATTCTTCGTTGATCACCTCACCTGGCGCTGGGCGTTCTACATCAACATTCCGGTCGGAATCGCTGCTTTCGCCATTGCCTGGTTTGCCCTGAGACTGCCCAGCAAAAAGGCCACCCAGCCCATCGACATCCTCGGATTGCTCCTGCTGTCAGCGTTCACCACCTGCCTTATCTTCTTCACCGACTTCGGTGGAAGCGCAGACCACGGCTGGACCGCACTGTCCACCTGGATGTTCGGTGCCGCCATGCTTGTCGCCGCCATCGCATTTGTCATCGTTGAGGCCAAAGCACAAGACCCCATCATCCCGCTATCGCTCTTCAAGAACCCGACGTTTGTGAACGCAACCCTCATTGGGCTCACCTTGGGTCTTGGTATGTTCTCCGCCATCGGCTTTGTGCCGACCTTTTTGCAGATGTCCTCGGGAACCTCCGCGGCAGCATCCGGCCTGCTTATGCTCCCCATGATGGCTGGTCTTATCGGAACGTCGATCATCTCCGGAATCGCGATCACCCGCACCGGACGGTACAAGATCTTCCCCGTCATCGGTACCGTGCTCACGGCAGCGGCCATGGTTGCCATGACAACACTCGCGGCAGATACCCCCATCTGGCTGATCTGCGTTTACCTGTTCTTCTTCGGAGCAGGGCTTGGCCTCATCATGCAGGTGGTTGTTCTGGTCGCTCAGAACTCGGTCAACGCCTCGATGGTGGGAACCGCGACCAGTACCAACAACTACTTCCGCGAAGTAGGGGCTTCCTTGGGAGTCGCGGTGTTCGGCGCAATGTTCACCACACGCCTCACCGAGAATCTCACCGGAGTATTTACCAGCGCTGGTGCCACAGCGGGGGATGCCGACAACGCGGCATCCACCATTGACCCACAAACGCTGGCCAACCTCCCCGAGGCTGTGCGCGAAGGAGTGGTCGCGGCCTACGCGGACGCTCTCGCGCCGGTGTTCTGGTACCTGGTGCCGTTCATTGCCATCGCCTTTGTGCTCTCGCTCTTCCTCAAACAAATTCCA
>DASYMY010000734.1:0-1809 GCA_036008825.1 Glaciihabitans sp. | reverse complement strand
GGTGACGGCCGGGACGACGACCGCGACGGCGATGACGACGGGGACCACCATTCGGACGGCAACGGATGTGTGGTCGTCGTGCCGCCCCACGCGGGCAGCGTCCTGTTTGTGGACGACTTCAACTCGTATGGCACGCCTGCGCAATACGCGGCTGTCAGCTTGGCTCCGAAGTGGGTCACGGCACCTACCAGTGGGGCGACCGAGATCGTCAAGCAGGGTTACGGAAACACCGCCTTTGGCGACGGCGGCTACTGGCTGGACACACAGGGCTCGCCGGGTGGTATCGATATCAAGACGACCATCACGGATGCCAACGCAGGTGCCGCGAAAATCAGCGTGTCGCTGGCGGTACCCTTCGATGGCATGTACGTTTCCACCCCGCTGCAGGTCATCTGGAACGGGGTCGCGCACACCATCAACATCGCCGACTTCGCCGGTGCCAATAACTTCCAGACCTTCGAGTGGCAGGTGACGAGCAGCGTCACCAACACCTTGCAGATCAAGGATCTCGGGGTCGGTATGGTGGGCCTGGCTCTCGACTCGGTCACGGTGACAGACTGGATTTTGTGAGGCGGGCCCGGCCGGGTCGACACTGTGATCGGCCACATCCGCGGCCGTTAGTATTTTAGATTTAATGAAAAACCGCTAGCCAGCAGCGGGGCGATGACGCAAAATGTTTCTTTCTGTGACAGAAACATTTTGCAACCTTGAAGTCCCGCCCCCCAAATACCGAAGAAATGCTCCACTTGGTGGGGCTGATCTACGCTGGTGCCACTAACGCGGGGATGGCCGGCGAAGCCCTGTGCCTGCTCAATGAGCACCTGGGCGGCGTCATGGCGCAGATGTTCACTGTACATCTGGGCAGCGGGGCGGTGCTGAATTCGCAGGTCAGCGACCCGGCTTCCAAAGAGGTTCACCAGGAATATGTGAACCATTGGACCCAGCTGGATCCGCACACGCAACTGCTGTTGTCGCTGCCTGCCGGCAAGGTGCTGCGCTGCCACGAACGCTTCGATCCGCAATTCGTGGCCGCCAGCAGCTTCCACCAGGAGTTCTTCCTCCCCCGCGGTTTTCGCTGGGCAATGGGCGGCATGTACCAGGGCAGCGCGGGCACGGCCAGCGTCATCGCCGCTGTGCGAGGGCCGGATGCACCGGCGTTCGACGACTGGGCCGCGGCGGCGCTGCGCCAGTTGCTGCCGCACTTCGAGCGTGCGGCCCTGCTCGGGTCAAGCCTGGCCCGGCAGACCGGTGCCATCCAGTCGGCCACCCGAATCCTCAAGTTGTTGCCCACCCCTTGTCTCTTCACCGACGAGGCGGGGCGGTGCATCGAAGCCAACGACGCCTTCACCCAATCGGTCGAACCGCTCTCGCTGCGGGTGGTAACCGGACGGGTCCGGTTCACGCAGCAGGACATGCAAAGCCGCTGGGAAACTGCGCTGTTCGAAACCCAGGCCACCGCACTCGGACGCACGCTGTTGGCCACCTCTCCGGGCGGGCGGCAATGGAAAGTCCACCTGATTCCCTGGCACCCATTGGCACAGCAGGCGGACGCCCGCGACAAGCACCTGATCCTGGTGGTGTTCGACGAAAAGATCGTGGAACTGCCGGCACAGTCGCCCGCGTCCGTGAAAGCGCGCCTCACCCGGGCCGAAGTCGAGGTGCTTGCGGGTCTGCTGAAGGGCTTGCCGGCGAAAACCATCGCCACGCACAGAAGCGCCTCGGTCAACACCGTTCGAAGCCAGATCGTGGCGATCCTGGACAAAACCGGCTACAACTCCCAAAAAGAGCTGATCGCCTCGTTCGGAGCCA
>DASYMY010000733.1:0-1518 GCA_036008825.1 Glaciihabitans sp. | reverse complement strand
TTCCATCCGGTCGTTGCCAGCCCCGCCCGCCAGCGTATTCATATAACCCTGGCTTAAGCTGTAATCTATGCCTTCCATCTTCAACCAGTCGTCGCCGGCGCCGCCTTCGACCGTGTTGTTCGAGTTATAGTAGAAGGTAATCGTATCCCTGCCGTCACCGCCGCGCAGCACATTCGTGCCGCTGCCCTGGTCCCTGATCACGTCATCACCCGCACCACCATCAACCGTTTCGTTGCCAGTGTAGGAATTGATCGTGTCGTTGCCGTCGCCACCGTAGATGGTCGCCGCCGCTCCGCCAGCATAGATCGTGTCGTTCCCCCCTTTGCCATCGACAAATGTGCTGTCGTTCCACATCCAGATCGTGTCCGCGCCATCGGTGCCCGCGATCGCCATCGCGCTCAACTCCGAAGCCGTCCACGTCGTCCCGTCGGCAAACACCAATTGCTCAATCCGGTAGATGCCGGTACCCCAGTTCTCGATCGTGACCTGGTCCGTCGCCGCCGGGTTGGCCGGGTCGGCAATCGTCAACACCAGGTGATTACCCGAACGCCGCACCGTGACATCGCCCGCCGCAATCCCCGCCCCAAACACCAGCCGGTCGGTCTTGCCGTAGCCGTTGTAATCATTGTCATTGATGGTGTCCTGGCCGTCGCCGCGGTTGAACAGGTAAGTGTCGGCGCTGCTGCTGCTCTCGATCCTGTCGTTGCCGATGCCACCGGCAAACGTGTTGCTATACATCCAGCTGCCAGATTGCATGCGGTCGACCTTCAACAAGTCATTGCCGGCGCCACCTTCAACCGTGTTGTTGGCCAAGAAACCAAACGTGATCCTGTCGTTGCCGTCGCCACCGCGCAGCACATTCGTGCCGCTGCCCGTATCGGTGATCACATCGTCGCCGCTGCCACCATCGATCGTGTCATTGCCGCTGCTGTCGGTGATGGTGTCGTTGCCGGCACCGCCATAAATGGTGGCATTGCTATTCCCGCTCGTAATCGTGTCGTCACCACCTTTGCCATCGACAAACGTGCCGTCGCTCCATTGCGTAAGCAGATCCGCCCCGTCGGTGCCCGTCATCGCCAGGTTGCCCAGCTGCGTCTTGTCCCACGTCGTCCCGTCGGCAAACACCACCTGCTCGACCCGGTAGGCGCCGGTATCCCAGTTCTCGATCGTAACCTTGTCAACCGCCGCCGGATTGGCCGGGTCGGCTACCGTCAGCACCAGATGGTTGCCCGAACGCCGCACCGTGACATCGCCCGCCGCAATCCCCGCCCCAAACACCAGCCGGTCGGTCCTGCCGTATCCGTAACGGTCATAGTCATAGATCACATCCTGACCGTCGCCCCGGTTGAACAGATAGGTGTCGGCGTTGCCGCCGCTTTCCATCCGGTCGTTGCCAGCCCCGCCCGCCAGCGTATTCATATAACCCTGGCTTAAGCTGTAATCTATGCCTTCCATCTTCAACCAGTCGTCGCCGGCGCCGCCTTCGACCGTGTTGTTCGAGTTATAGTAGAAGGTAAT
>DASYMY010000732.1:0-5232 GCA_036008825.1 Glaciihabitans sp. | reverse complement strand
TCACCCCCGACCTGCTGCCCTCCGATATCACCGGAGTGTCGGTGTTTAACCAATCGGATCGTGAGTTTGAGTTCAAACCCGGGCCGGTGTTCGCCAATATCGTCATCGGTGACGAGATCAACCGGGCCTCGCCCAAAACGCAGTCCGCGCTGCTCGAGAGCATGGAAGAGCGACAGGTCACCGTTGACGGTAAAACCTATGCTTTAGCCACCCCGTTCACCGTCGTTGCCACACAGAACCCCATCGAGATGGAAGGCACATACGCGCTGCCTGAAGCGCAGCGTGACCGGTTTATGGCGCGGATCTCCATGGGCTACCCCGACCCTGCCGCCGAGTTGGCGATGATCCGTACCCGGGCAACCTCCAGCCCGCTCGACAAGATCACACCCATTGTGAACAGCACCCAGCTGGCCGGCATGATCGCCACAACACGGGGAGTGTTCGCCAGCGTTGTTGTTGAACAATTCGCGGTCAGCATCTCGCAGGCCACACGCACCGATCCGGATCTGCGCTTGGGCGCCAGCCCCCGAGCCACTCTGCAGCTGGTGCGCGCAGCCAAAGCGCGCGCGGCACTCGACGGACGTAACTTCGTGCTGCCCGACGACATTATCGCCCTCGCGGTGCCGGTGCTCGGTCACCGCCTCATCCCCGCTGGCCGCGCCGGTGTCACCATTGGTGGCTTCTCCGGTGCGACCGTCGCCGAAATCATTACTCGTATAGTCGCGGACACCCCCGTGCCCCTGGGCAGCCGCGGCCGTTCGTAGACCCACGATGAAACGACCCAGCGGTCGCAAACGCCCCGGCGCTTCCCGGCTCACCCGTCGCGGTTTCGGCATGCTTATCGCCGCCCTCGCATGTGCCGTTGTGGCCTACCGCAGCGGGGTCAGCAGCCTGCTTTACGCCACCGGATTTTTGGCAGTGCTTCCCCTGGGCGCGCTTCTACTGGTGCGCATGCGTCGGCGCCGTTTCGAGGTCGCCCGCAGCTTCAACCCGCCCGTCGTCTCGGCTGGTTCACCGGTCGCGGTCGATTTGAGCGTGCGCAATCTGTCTGCCGCCTCCAGCGGTCCGGCAAGCTGGTCGGACCGTACTCCGTGGGAGCCCATTTCCGTCAGTTCTCCCACCTTGCCCGCGCTCGCCGGCACAGCCCCCGGTTTATCCAAAGGACCCGCTGGAGTGCTGCTGCGCTACATTGTGCGCCCTCCCGCCCGCGGGGTGTTTCCGGTTGGGCCACTCGAGATCGCGTACGGTGACCCGTTCGGACTTGCCGCTGGACGCGGAGCGTTGGGAACGGTGCAACAACTTTCCGTGGTGCCCGCCATCGTCCCGCTGGGCGAAGGCGGACCGTCGCTGCTTGCCGGAGACGGAAACGCCCAACTCATCCAAAGACGCTCCTCCGGCAACGACGATGATCTAATGACCCGCGAATACCGCAGCGGCGATGCCATGAGGCGGGTGCATTGGCGAGCCTCGGCACGACATGGCGAACTAATGGTGCGCCAAGAAGAGCAGCGCACCTTTCCCGAAGCGCGGGTACTTATCGATACCCGCGCGGCGGGCTATGGCGAAGCGTGGGCCGATTTGGGTGGAATCGAAACGGGGGAGGGAGCCTTCGAGTGGTCCATCCGAATGCTCGCTTCCGTCGCCGAACACCTGCATGGAGCCGGCTTCCTTGTGCAAATACTCGAAACCGGTGACCCTCACATTGCGCCTCTCGGTGACCCCAGCCAGGGCAGCGGACAAGACGCCGAATTCCTTCTCAGTTTGGCGACACTGCGGCTGACCCAGACCCCTCTGCCCGCTTCGGGCGGCATTCACGGAGACGAAAAGGCAGAGGGAGTGCCCGGCCCCATTTTCGCCGTGTTGTCTGAACCAGAGCCCGCCACCCTGCGCTGGATTAGCGCCCAACGCCGTCCGCACGAACTGGGCGTCGCATTCGTTGTCGGGCACCGCTCGGCAACCACGTTCGACACCCTCGCCGCACACGGTTGGATCTGTGTTCCTGTCCGTGAAAGCGATGACCCTGCCCTCGCGTGGGCCAGTATCTCTCGCTTTACTGCACCGGCCGTGGTGGTGAAGTGATGGTTTCCACCAGCGCACCGGTGCGTCCGAAGGGGAGCCTGGGGACTAGCGCACTACTCGGCCTCGGCCTCATTGTCGCCAGTGCGAGCCTGCACAGTGTGCTTGATGGCATTATCTGGTGGCTCGACCTCGTGGTGGTTGTCGCCATCGTTCTCGGCTCCGCGGCCGCCATTCGGATTTTTGTGCGCGCACGCTGGGTAGGATCTGCCGTCGCCGTGGTGGTCGCGGTAGCGCTGATCACCTTGCTCTTCGCCGCGGACACTGCTCTGATTGGGATGATTCCCACCCCGGACACCTGGCAACGTTTTGGAGACCTTACCGCGGCTGCAAACGCGTCCATTCAAGAGCAAGCCCTTCCCGCGCAGGCCACTCAGGGAATCCTGTTCCTGCTCTGCTGGGTTATCGCGGCCCTTGCGGTGCTGATGGATATCACCGCCATCTGGCGACGCTCACCCGCACTCGCCGGCATCCCCCTTCTGGTGATTGTTGTGGTGCCCAGCATCGTCTCGCCCGATTTGGCCGACCCCCTCTTTTTTCTCGCCACCGCCGCCGTCTACCTGGTGATGCTGCGACCGCCCGCCCGGAAGATTCACAAAAGTGTCGCCTTTGGTCTGGGAGCTGCCGCCCTTGTTGGTGCTCTTGCTGCCCCAATTGTGCTGCCGAGTGTGCCGTCGATGTCTGGTGCGGCCGGCGGGGGAGGCGGGGCAATCTCTACCGGAATCAACCCGATGCTCGATTTGGGCAGCGACCTGCGACGCTCCGACCCCATCACGGCACTGACTTATACGACCACTTCATCGAACGGACAGTACCTGCGGCTCACTACCCTCGAAGACTTTGATGGCGACGAGTGGGAACCGGTCTCAATCGATGCCCGTCCCGACAATGATGTGGCGAGTATCGGATCAGCACCTGGTCTCGGCGCCGACGTTGCAACGTCGCCCACCACAACGGCCGTGCAGATCGAAAACTCGGTGGGCCGCTGGCTTCCTGTTCCCTACCCGGCCACCGAGATCACCGGCCTCACCGGTGACTGGTATTGGGAACCGGACGGTCTGTCTATCCGCACGGAGAACTCCAATATGCGTAGCCAGGAGTACAACGTGCGCAGCCTCGCGCTGCAGCCCACTTCGGATCAGCTGTCCGCTGCGCAAAGCTCGGCCAACCTACCCCTCGCCGCCCCGCCAGCCGGACTGGATCCCGTTGTGGGCGAAACGGCGTTGGAAGTGGTGAGTGCCGCCGGTGCTGAAACCGACTACGACCGCGCTGTCGCCCTGCAGGACTACTTCCGCGGTGGTGACTTCGCGTACTCCGAGAACGCCCCCGTTCGTCAGGGCTTCGATGGGTCAAGCATTGACGTACTACCCGAGTTCCTGGAGCAGCAAACGGGTTACTGCGTGCACTTCTCCTCCGCCATGGCGGTTATGGCCCGCACCCTTGGCATTCCCTCTCGAGTTGTGGTGGGGTTTTTGCCCGGCGAAGTCGACCCGAACCAGGAAAACACTGACGCTGACGCTGAAGGCAACGTGGTCACCCGATTCACCGTGTCATCCGACAATCTGCACGCGTGGCCAGAACTGTACTTCGAAGGCGTTGGCTGGACTCGGTTTGAACCCACCCCCGGTCGCGGTATCAACGCCGTCTACCCCTCGGCGGCAATCGACAACCCCAACACTCCCGAAATCGACGAGTCGCAGCCCACACCGCCCAGCGCTGCACCAACCACCCCCTCAACGGCTGCGCCAACCGTGCCAACGGATGACCCCACCACCGGTTCTGGTGCCACCAGTGACACCGCGACTCCCGTTATGGTTCCGATCATCCTCAGTATCCTTGGCGCCCTTCTGCTGCTGGCAACCCCCGCGATCGCCCGCGCGGCCATTCGCGCCAGACGGACATCCGCCATTCGTAGTTCACACGAACCAGCCAGCGCCGCCTGGGCCGAAATCGTGGATACCGCACGTGATCTCGGCTACATCGGCACCGCGGTGGGGACACCGCGAGATGTTGAGCGAGTTCTACGGCAGAGGATGGACTTCACCTCTGCCAGCGATCACATACAGCGATTGCGGATGTCCGTTGAGCGCGAGGTGTTCGCCGACGGCTCGCAGGTCTCGGTGGAGGTGGCAGATGTCGATGCCGTCCGCAACGTTTTGACGCGCAACGCAGGCGCCTCCGACCGGTTGCGTGCTGCCGTATTGCCGGCCACCATCGTTGATCGTGTGCTCACATTGCGCGCAAAACTGTCTGTACCCCGCACGTAGCCGGTGGATGGTCCGTGCTGCTGTGACGGCAGCGGGGAGAATTGCGGGGTTACCGGGTAGGACGGAAACTGACGAGCTCGGCCAACCGGGGTGTGGGCGCAATCCCCAACGCGGTGTCGAGCAGTGCACTGTAGCGTTCATACACGCGCAATGCTTCAGATTGGTTGCCCTCCGCCAGGTGTACCCGTATCAGGGTGGCGTGAGCGCTCTCTCGTAACGGTTCGACCTTCATCGCTGCGCGCGCGGCTCCAGCGGCGTCAGCCAACCGGCCGCCAACAGTGAAGAGGCTCGCCATTTTCTTCAGCGCACTCAACCGCAGCTGTCGCCAATCTTCGGCTTCCGCGATCACCCAGTCGTCGTACCAATCAGGCAGCAACTCCGCGGCAAGAGCCGCGAGGGCTGAGCTTGTCAGGTCAGAGTGCCGAGTCTCGGAGTTGGGCTGCAGCAGCCGATGCGCGAGCGCCTGAGCTGTTCGAAGATCAACCACCACGGTGTCGGCAAGTTTCAGCCCAGCAGAAGCGGTCAAAATTGCTTCCCGGGTGGGAGCGTCCAGTCGCGACAGGGCGGAGCGCAGGCTGATGCCCGCTCTCTCGTCTGAGGCCTCCGGCCACATCCTGCCCGCCATCGCCGCACGCCCCACCGCGCGGTCATGCAGCGCCAGAAACACGAGGAGTCGCTGCGATCCGACCGATAATGGGCCAACACTTTTTCCGCCGACACGGAGATCAAAGGTGCCAAGCAGGGTGATTTCGATGGCCACGGCAGAGGGAGTGCTGGGGCTGACGATCTCGACCGGCACGTCGGGCACACCGGGAACGCCGTCTGCAGCAAGGAAGGCGTCTGCCGTAACAAAATTGTGGGTGTCACCCGCGGCGGCAGTTGGTGTCAC
>DASYMY010000731.1:0-5503 GCA_036008825.1 Glaciihabitans sp. | reverse complement strand
GTCTCAATCCGACAGCCCAGATTGCTCGGTAGAACCGTGTCGCAGTCCAGATCAAAAGGTCGGAACACCTGCGATGATGGGAACATGGACGCTGGTTTTCCATCGATAGTCAACGACGACTCCGTTTCCCTCCTCACCCGCGGTTATGGCTTTGGGGCAAAAATCTGGCGACG
Source organism: Glaciihabitans sp. (assembly GCA_036008825.1). Taxonomy (GTDB): domain Bacteria; phylum Actinomycetota; class Actinomycetes; order Actinomycetales; family Microbacteriaceae; genus Glaciihabitans. The sequence continues at coordinate 5,330 of DASYMY010000731.1, read as the reverse complement.
CAGATCTGCTCGTGCGAGATCAGCACCCATGCGTTTGCTCGGAGATAAGACTCTCTTTGTTCGAGGCCAGGAGGGCGTAGCTCTCTTCTACGACGAGCAACGCATTGCCCGTCATGGAGCGATGCCGGCAATTGTGCAAGCAACACTCTTCGGCCGCGGATCCGTGCACAGCCTCGACGGCGATGAGCACCGTCATCGCAAGTCGACATTCCTCGACGTTGCTTACGAAGACGCGCAGGTCGAACGGTTTACTCCATTGCTTGAACGAGAGTGGCAGGTAGAGCTCGAGCAGTGGATCGGCGGTGGTCAGCGCTCGGCATACGACGCCGCGGTGGGCGCGTTTGGACGTGCAAGCATGAAATGGGCGGGCTTGCCTGGAACCGCCGAAGCCAAAACCCGATGGTCCGCCCGGTTGGCTCAGATCGTTGACGGCTTCGGGGTTCCCTACTCGCCTGAATATCTACTCGCCGCAATCAATCGGCACTGGTCTGACCGGCATGCACAACGTCTCGTGGAAGCGATGCGCTCGGGCACGCTTGACGCCGTCGAGGGCACAGCACTCCACGAGTGGAGTTGGCACCGTGATCAAGCTGGCGAACTCCTGCCACCACGGCTGGCGGGAATTGAGCTGCAAAACAGCATCCGACCAGTGATCGCTGTTGCTCGCTTCGTTGCCTTCGCGGCGAAAGAGCTCCACGACAGGCCTGAGTGGAGAAGGCGGATCGCGGCCGAAACCGCCGAGCGCGGCTCGTTAGCGAATGGCCCCCTCGCGACGGCCTTTGCCCAGGAGATCCGCCGAACCGCGCCTTTTGTGCCGATGCTTCCCGGATGGGCAACCACCAATGTTGAACTTGACGGGCTCCGTGTCCCTGCCGGCGGCCGGGTGGTACTAGACCTTTTGGGTACGAATACCGACGCCCTTTCGTGGGAACATGCCGGCAAGTTTGACCCCGAACGCTTCCTCGGTGTTGACGACTATGAGGCTGTGACGGCGTTCGTTCCCCACGGGGGCGCCAGCGTAGATAGAGGTCACCGCTGTCCAGGCGAAAAACTTGCCATTGCGGGTCTTGCATCCGCCATCGCGGCTCTGAGCGATCCACGTCTGAAGATTCTCAGCGCTGGTCTCACGGTAAACCGTCGTCGTCTCCCGACAAAACCGAAGTCCGGCGGGAAGGTAAGCGTTGAGGGCGCACCCGCACGCTGCCCATTCCACTTTTCCTGACTCATACTCAGGACGCTCGACCTCTATGAGGTTAGTCCGCACGACAACTAAACCGGATAAACCAATCGGCCAACCGGCCAATCGGTATAAGAGTTCACGGAGCAGAAGCGCGCGCCGGGAGGTCTCATGTCCGGGTGCGCGCTTCTCTGCGTGTTAACGGACCGCTATTTCGAAAATCGAGTAGCCATATGGGGTTGCTCGCCGCACTCCTTGGATCCGGATGTATCGATAGTCGCCGGTAACCGCAAATGTCTCACGTCCGCCGGCGCCTTCCGTCTGGGTCGCCACTGTGGTGAAGGGGCCTTCTGCACTTGTAGCGCCCTCGACGCGGTACTCCGACGCGAACGCGCCCTCCCACAGCACCTCGACGCTCGACACTTTTTCTCGCGCACCAAGATCTACGGTGATCGATTCGTCATCATTCGCCGCACTCGACCAGCGAGAGGAGGAGTTGCCGTCCACCGCGTTGCCGGGCTTTGTGCCGGGGGCCTCTTCGCTCGTGGCCGTTGCCGTTGCACCTTCTGCGAGGTTCTTGGCCACTGCGGTACCGCCGGTCGACCAGACTGAGATGCCGAAGAGGGAGCACCCGTATTGCGTTGCCCGCTCGACTCCCGTCATCCGCACATATCGGGCGTCGGCATTGACGGGGTGGCTGTCGCCTGCCCCGTCTCCGTCGGTCTCGGTTACAACCGTGGTCCATTCGTCATCGATGGCATTTCGCGTCTGCAGTAGGTACTTGCTACCAAAAGCTTGCTCCCACTGCAGGTCAATTCGCTCGATCGGAGTTATCGAGCCGAGATCTACTTCGATCCATTCATCGTCTTGTGGTGCGCTCGACCATCGCGATGTTGTGTTGCCGTCAACAGCGAACTCGGCGGGGGTGTTTGGGTTCTCTGTCGATGAGGCGCTGGCGATCTTTCCTGAAGCGACATCGGCAAGTGGGCCGGGCGTATCTCCGGGCTCGCTACTCGGCGAGTTGCTCACGACGGTGGCCGTTGCTGAACCTGCGACACCGTCGAACTCGACGCCCACCGGGTAGACACCCGTCTCAGCTCCTGCTGTGTAGGTGCCATCGGTTGCGATGGTGCCGCCCTCAGCCGTCCACGGCCTGGCCACCCTGCCTCCGTTGCCGTCAACATCAAACGCCCACGCCGCAAATCTCACGCTGCGACCGCTGGCGACCGAGACGTCTTTGGGGGTGACCAAAAGCTCGCTTGTTTCGATGGACGAGGTTGAGAGCGTACCGGTCACACCGAGATCCCAGATCGAGTACCCGTAGGAGGTGAGCCGTTCAAGCCCAAGAACCCGAACGTATCGCCCGGCAGCCTCCAGCCTGACGTCGTCGACCGTCGGGGCGGTCTTCGTCACCGTTTGCGCGACGGTCCAGGGTCCGTCTGCATTATCTGAGACTTGAATCTCATATTGGGCGGCGGCCGCATTCTCCCAGTTGATGTGCACTGACGAGATGTCGTACGTGGCGCCAAGATCAACACGAAGCCACTGCTCCCCGGCGCCGTGTTTGCTTTCCCAGCGGGTAGCCGTCGATCCGTCGACAGCCGCCTCCGCTGAGTTGGCCCCGTCGAAGCTCGACGCTGTGATCGGCTTCCCCCGTGCGATGTCGGTGGCGGTCGGGTTTACGGTGACGATCGCGGTTCCGGTTGCGGTGCCCGCGGAAGCGGTGACGTACCCCGCTCCCTTCTCGCCTGCCGAATATGTACCGGCACCATCAATGCTTCCGGCTGCGGTTGTTTCCCAACTGACCGGGCCGGACTCGATTGGGTCGCCGTACTGGTCGATTCCGGTGGCAGCGAACGTGGTGCTGCCGCCCTCTGTCACCCGAACAAATTCGGGTGAGATTACGAGGTTCGCGAGAGTAGGGCGGGGTGCCACGCGGATGCTGTAGGTCGCGGTGGTTGATCCGGATGTTGCCGTGACCGTGACTGGGTCGGCGTTTGCGCTCGCTGACAAGGCACCGTCGGCGTCGATTGTGCCACCTCCGTCGACGGACCAGTGCAGGTCGTTGAGTGGAATGGTCGCGCCATACTGGTCGTAACCCACGGCCTGGAACTCGAGCGAGTCACCTCGTTCAACGGTCTTCGTCGAGCCCGGCGCCGAGATCACAATGCGTTCCAGAGCGGCGTCAAGGTGATGCTGCACAAGGGTGTGCGCCGGAACCTGCACAGTGCCAATAACGGTGTCGCCTTCGTAGACCGCGTAGCCGGCCTGAGCGTCGGTGCTGTTATAGACCGCGTAGCTGTAGGTTTTGGTTTCGGCGTTGTAGTACACCTGGCTTGTGGGGTTGGCGATATGGCGCGTCAACACTTCGCTGCCGAGCGAGCGGTTAGACATGGCGTTGTAGTAGACCGCTCCCGCCATTGAATCGCTTGTGACAACGGGATCTCCGGTTTTCGCCAGCTCTGCGTAAACGTCCGCGTAGAAGTCCGGGTCGGACTGCGCGGTCATGCCGAGCACAACGTTGCCGAGCGCGTCGCCCATCCGGCTGTAGACACTTGCGGCTTGCGCTGTGTCGACGCCGCTCTGGTACCCAGACACGTTGTAGTTGTGCAGCTTCTGTTGCACTTCATCATCGGGGGCGTAGCCGGTCGACAGGTAGGCGAAGAGCTCCCACTGCTGCGCCCACTCTTTCGGGTCGGAGTCTGGCTTATCCACTGGCGGGATCGGCGGAGTGAACGACGCAGGCAGCGTTTCCGGAGTCCAATATTCGTCCGAGAATACGGGCAGGTCGTTGCCATCCAGTGTGAAGTACAGTTCGCCCGTCGCAGGATTGAAGAGCGGGTTGGCGGCTACCTTGGCACTCGTGTAATCGGGATTGTTGAGATAGGCCGTGCGCACCGCGTTTTTCATGGTGTTAACGGAGTCAACCGGGTTCTTAGTGACAGTTCCGCCGTAGGAGGTGCCCACGCCGACCATCTGTTTGGCTGCGAGACCTAGCTGTCCGCCGATGTCGCCCTTCACAAATGCGCCGCTGGAGCCTGGCCGCTCGTCGAACATGTCGTCGAGCAGGCTGTTCGAGAATGTTCGGTCCCAGCCTAGGTAGTTCAGCCACGGACCGGTGGGCATCCATTGGATGCCGTAAATCCACGCCGGATCGCCGCTGAAGTAAGTGGCAAAGCTCTGTCCGGAATCGCCGAGGATCCCGGCAGTGCTGTGGTTATAGCTGTCGGGGAATACCCCGGTTCCTGTGCCGTTCGCGGCATCCGGATTGCCGTTGTAGTTCAGGTAGTAGTCCATCACCGCCGCACGCTCAGTGACGTATCCCATCGCACCGGTTGCCTGCATCTCCTTGTTGTCAAGGGCGGAGCCGAGCAGAAAGATGCCAGCCCACGACTGGATAGCCTCGGAGCTGGACTCTTGGTTGTTACCACCGTTCGAGCTGTACCCGCCCGCGTATGAGTGGCCTTCGAAGACGTCGAAGGTGCGAAGGTACGGAAATTCTTTGTCGTCCCTGTCCCAGTTGGCGTACTGCTTGGCGACGAGGGTCGCCATTGGCCCGTACTCGGTGGCCCATTCCGGGTCTTCAAAGGCGAGTAGGCCGGCGGCAAGAGTGAAGTAGCCGTAGTGGAAGTGATTGTCGGTGAACTCGAATGAACCGTAGGAGTCTCCGAAGCCGACAAGGGCTTTCCAGGTGTCGTAGCGGGCGAAGTATTTTTCGTTCTCGCCCGGCGTGTAGGTGAACCAGTCACTGAGCGCGGTCTTGAGAGTGCTCTTCAACGTCTCGTACGAGTCCAGGTCGCCGACCTGCTTGGCCATTGTCATGTATTCGGCGAACTGCAGAACGTCCTTTCCTCCCCAGTACGTGTCGCCTCCGTACCCGGTGCGTTGGGAGTAGCTGCTGATGAAATCCTTCATCGCGGCCACGTCGTACTCGTTGACGCTGCCGGTCGTTTGCGGAGCGGGAGCTACGGGGGTTAGGCCTGTGAACGGATAGGTCACCGTCCAGCCATCGTGCCCGACACTCGTTTTCATCGTCCCGCGGGGTGTGAGATAGGTGGCCGTCGCATAGTCGATGTTTGTGGTTGTGCTGTTGTAGGTGTGTGGCAGCCAACCCTGGATCGTGTCGAGGTTTGCGCCCTGCAGCGCCTCAGTG
>DASYMY010000730.1:0-1727 GCA_036008825.1 Glaciihabitans sp. | reverse complement strand
ACGGTTTCAGCCGGCTGGGCAACTTCGACCGCACCTCGGCCGACCGGATCGAGTTCATCAAGGGTCCGGCCGCGGCCATCTACGGACAAACCAATCCAGGCGGCATCGTGAATTTCATTCCGAAAATGCCGAAGGCGAAGCCGAGCGAAACGGTGTTTGGCGCAGTCGGGGCCTATGACACCAACCGGTTCGAGTTCGACAGCACCGGACCGGTCCCGGCGATCGGCGGTGAACAATCCAAGCTCTTCTATTATATCAACGGCTCGTATTTTCATCGCACCTGGGAACCGAAAAGCCAGGCCACGCGCACGCGTTCGGCCTACTTGGCGCTTCAGTACAAGTTCGCCCCGCAGACCACGCTGACCTTCGACTTCGACTACACCTGGCAGCACAATCTGGTGACGGCGCTCCCGATCGCAAACTACGGAACGACCGCCGTGCCAAACTGGCAGGTCGCAACCGAGCTCCGCGACAAGACATTCGTGGCCGCGACCGACTGGAACGAACGCGCGGTGTACCAGTACGAGCTCCTCTTCGAACATCGCTTCAATCAGATTTTCTCCACCCGCGCCGCGGCCAACTTCTACCGGAGCCCGCGCTACAGCTACGCCTCCGTGCGCGGTGCGACTTACGATCCCGCCACGCGAACGTTCTCGATGACCGCTGCCAATCGGGCTCCGCTCTACAACTTCCTCGTGGGCGATGGTCACAGCGCCGCGGTGGATTTTGTCGCCAGCTACAAAGCCGCCAACATGACCCACAAGACCTTGTTGACCGTCGATTACTTCAAGAACATCGGCAACCGCCCTCAATTTACCGCCAGCGCTCCTTGGCAGGTCGCGTCCTTCAGCGTCGACAACCCGGTGTTCGCGCCGATTTTGCCCTTCAATAATTCCATCGGGTTCACCCAGAACCAGGATCGCTGGGACTACGCCCAGACCGTCGGCTCCTTCCTGCGGCATCAACTCTGGGCGCTGGACGACCGCCTCGTGATCATGGGCGGCGTTCGCTACGACAGCGTCAGCAACTACACGCACAACCGCCTCTTCTTCCCGGCCACTCACCCCACCCGCGCAAATCAATCAGCCCCGGACCTCCGGTGGAGCAAAGACAACTTTGCCACCACTGCAGGCATGAACTTCAAGATCACCCCCGGTGTCGTGTTCTACGCCAGCCGCAGCGAATCCTTCGTTCCCGGCGGCCCCGGCGGCGCCAACGTTCTGGCGGAGCCGTTTGTCCCGGTGCCCAATCAGACTGGCGTGGGTTACGAAGGTGGTTTCAAGTTCGACGTCCTCGATCACCGGCTCAGCGTCACGACCAGTCTCTATTCCATCGAGCTGCAAAACGTGCAGACCAATGAGATCAACCCGTTGGACCCGACCGGTCCGCTGATTCCCACCTTTGAAGGTGGCCAGAAAGCCAAGGGGTTCGAACTTGATGCCAACTACCGCGTCACAAGTGATCTTCAATGGCTGCTTTCTTACAGCTACACGGACAGCCGCCTGACCGACCGCGGCGTCGACGTGGACGTCATGAGCCGCCAAGCTCTCCGCATTCCGTTTGACCAAATTGGTTCGGCCATCCGGTACGATATCAACCGGAGCCTGAATGTGTACGTCAGCATGCGGTACATGGGTTGGACCTACGTTGATAACACCGCCGCCGCGCGCTCCGCATCGACCGGACTGATCGATACCCCTGATCCCCGGCGCCTGCTCAAGAGCCCC
>DASYMY010000729.1:0-4961 GCA_036008825.1 Glaciihabitans sp. | reverse complement strand
CGAAACCGTGTTGCTCCGCGGCGACGGCGATCTCAACCAGCTCGCGGGGTGCGAACTGTTCCGCCGATGCCTTGTAACCAAGTTTAAGAGGGAGCACAACGATCCTTTCGGTAACCGAAATAGGAGGGGCACAAGCTCCTCTACGAAAACGCTACCCTTCCAGGCGCGATGATGGGTGACGTGCGCACGCACGTGCTCCGCTCAGTTGTTCTGAAGGTATTCAGCAACAACCCGGGGAACGTACGGAGACACGTCGCCGCCGAGCGCGGCGACCTGACGCACAAGTGAACTCGAGACGTGGGCGTTGGCCGGGTCGGGAAGCATAAAGATTGTTTCAACGTCTGCCAGGTTGCGGTTCACCAACGCCATGGGCGTTTCGTAGGCGACGTCCACCTGTGAGCGGATGCCTTTGACGATCACGCCGGCGCCGACCTCGGTGCAGTAATCGACAAGGAGGCCCACACTCCAATTGGTGACCAGTATGTTGCGCGGAAGACCTGCGTCGGCGACCGCTTCCTGGATGAGGGACACGCGTTGCGCGATCGGCAAAAGGGCCGATTTGTCGGGATTGTGCACAACCAGAACGTGTAACTCATCAAAGAGTCGGGCGGCACGACCGATTACGTCGAGATGTCCAAGGGTGACCGGGTCGAATGACCCTGGAACGACGGCGATCCTGCTCATGTCTTCACCCTATCTGCTGCGTGTTACCAGTTTGTGACATGCGCTCACAGCTGGGGAGGGTGGGACGCTAGTTTTTGGCGAGGAATGCTGCCTCGGTTTCGCTCAAACGACGAGCCAGCGCCTCACGGAGCGGCTCTTCTCCGGCAAGGTCGGGGTCACGGTCAAGGAGGCCTGCCGCGATTTCTCGGGCGTCGGCGATGATGTCGCCGTCGGTTGCTACCTTGAGTAACCGCAGCGAGGAACGGCCTCCGGACTGGATACTGCCGAGAACGTCGCCCTCCTGACGTAGTTCAAGGTCACGTTGGGCGAGTTCAAAACCGTCGAGGGTAGACACAACGGCAGAGACCCGTTCCCAGGCCATGCTGTTCTCTTCGGCGCCGGTGACAAAGAGGGCAATTCCGGGAACCCCGCCTCGCCCGACCCGGCCGCGCAGCTGGTGCAATTGGGAGACCCCAAACCGGTCGGCGTCGAGGACGATCATGACGGAGGCGTTGGGAACGTCTACCCCCACTTCGATAACGGTTGTGGCGACCAGAACGTCGATTTTGTGGACGGCGAACGCCCTCATAACTTCGTCTTTGGTCTCCCCAGGCATCCGGCCGTGCAGAGCGGCAATGCGCGCCTTCTGCAGCAATGGGTGTGCGCGGAGTGATTCAGTGACGGCGGTGACGTTGGCAATCGGCGCCGCCGGCGGTGCTGGGGCTGAGGGTGTGCTGACCTTGGACTTTTTGGTGGTGCCGAGGGTGGCACGGGATGCGCTGTCGTCGGCGAGGGAGGGTGCGTTCTCCTCCGCGGGCTCGGCGGTGGTGGGGTCAATGGCCGGGCACACCACAAATACCTGGTGCCCCTTCGTGATCTCCTCCGCCACCCGCTCCCACACTCTCTCAACGAGGCGACGGTTGGCATGAGGAACGAGGTAGCTGTTGATGGGTTGCCGACCAGATGGCAGCTCGGAGATGGTGGAGATATCGAGGTCACCAAACACCGTCATGGCAACGGTGCGCGGAATGGGAGTGGCGGTTAACACCAGAACGTGTGGCGGCCGGTGGCCCTTATGGCGGAGGGCCTCCCGCTGTTCCACCCCAAACCGGTGCTGCTCATCCACAACAACCAAACCGAGGTCGAAGAACGACACCGAGTCACCCAGCAACGCGTGGGTGCCAATCACAATGTGGGCACTGCCGGAGACCGCCGCAAGCAGCGCTTTGCGGCGTTCGGCAACAGGAAGCTGACCGGTCAGCAGGGTGGGGCGCATACGCGCGGCCAGGTCGGGGCCGAGGTTCGCAACAATCGATCGCAGGTGCTGCGCGGCAAGCACCTCGGTGGGGGCGAGCAGGGCCGATTGGCCACCCGAGTCGGCCACCGCCAGCATGGCCCGTAAGGCGACGAGAGTTTTACCCGATCCCACTTCTCCCTGAACCAGACGGTTCATGGGTGCTGTTGAGGCCATGTCGTGGGCAATCTCCTCCCCCACAAGATTTTGATCCCCCGTCAACGTAAAGGGCATGGATCGGTCAAAACCGGCAGCAAGTGGGCCAGCGCTGCGCGGAGTAGCCGCCGTCGCTTTGAGAAACGCTCGCTGCTGCAGCAGCGCCACCTGCAGCACAAACGCCTCCTGAAAGCGCAGCGCAGTGCGCGCGTCTTTCCACTCGGAATCTTTGGTGGGCCGGTGAATGAGCTCAAGGGCTCGGGTGTAGCTGAGCAGGCCACGCTCTCGACGCACACTCGGCGGTACCGGGTCGTCAAGCGTTGGCACCGAGTCGAGCACCAACTCCATCGCTTGGGCAATCTGCCAACTGGCAATGCTGGCCGAGGCGGGATAAATCGGGATGGGGTGAAGCGCAAAGGCTTTCGAGTCTGGGCTGTCCAAATCGGGCAGGTCTGCCGCGTCAGGGAACAGCTGGTAGTCGGGGTGAGCGAGTTGCCGCAATCCCCGGTAGTCACCCACTTTGCCCGCAAAAATACCCCGTTTGCCTGGCTTTAGGTCTTTCGCCCGCCACGGTTGGTTGAAAAACGTGAGGGTCAAAATTCCGTGACCGTCGCTAATTTTCACCTCAACAATGGAGCCGCGTTTTGCCTTCATCGAGCGCTCTGTCACCTGTAATACCTCGGCAACGATGGTGACATCAGTGTCGAGTTCCAGTTCGGCGAGCGCGGTCAGCTCCCCCCGGCGGGCGTACCGCCGTGGGTAGTGGGTCAGAAAATCCCCAACGGTTACGTGCCCAAACGCTTTTTTGAGAACAGACGCCGTGCGGCCGCCGAGAACTCCGTCCAACTTGGAATCCAGGGGTGATGTCACCTTTTGAGAGTATCGGGCGGTACCGACATCCGCTGAAAGGCTATGCACTTCCGGGGATGAGCATGCCCGATTCGTATGCCGTGATCACCAGTTGGGCGCGGTCGTGGGCGCCCAGTTTGCTCATCATGCGGTTGACGTGGGTTTTTGCGGTCAGCGGGGAAATCACGAGCCCCGCAGCGATCTCTGAGTTGGACAGCCCCCGCCCCACCAGAAGAAGAATCTCCATCTCCCTCTCGGTGAGCAGCTGCAATTCTCGCGGAACGCTCGCCGGGGCTGCCACCTGCGGTGCAACGTAGCGGTCGATCAACGCTTTGGTCGCGCGTGGTGACAGCAGGGCGTCGCCGTCATGTACCACCCGAATGGCGTTCATCAAATCGCCCGCTTCGGTTCCTTTGCCCACAAAACCGCTGGCTCCCGCACGCAGAGCCTGCAAAACATATTCGTCTTCTTCAAACGTGGTCAGAATAATGATGCGGATGCCCGCCAGCTCCGGGTCGGCGCAGATCGCCGCGGTCGCCTGAATGCCGTCCATCACCGGCATCCGGATATCCATCAGCACAATGTCGGGTCGTGTGCGACGCACCACCTCGATGGCCTCACGCCCGTTCGCCGCCTCCCCCGCTACGGTGAATCCGGGCTCGTGCGAGACAAGTTCGCCAACCGCGGTGCGGATGAGCGCCTGGTCGTCTGCCAGTACAACCGAAATCATGAGGTGCCTTCCACGGGTGGAGCCGGTGTTGCAAGGGATTTCTCTGGCAGGCGGATGCCGGTGCCGTCGGCTTCTGGCATCCGCGCGGTAAATCGGTAGATAGGTCCGGGGCCACGCTCCGTGGCGACCGAGCCACCGATGGTGGCGAGCCTCTCCCGCACCCCCACCAGGCCGTGACCGCTCAGCGATGGGGTGGGGCTCGCTGCGACGGTGTTGGTGACGGTGATCTCAAAGGCGGCTGCGCCGTAGTCCAGATTGAGTAGGGCGGAGCGGTCGTCGCCGTGTTTGTGGGCGTTGGTGAGCGCCTCCTGAATGACCCGGTACGCAACAATGTCGGCGACCGCAGCCAGGGGGTACGGGTCACCCTGCACACGGGTGTCGACGCTCAGCCCGCTGCGGGTGAAGTCGGCGATGAGGGTGTCGAGTTCTGACAGCCCCTGGACGGGAGCCTGCGTTCCCGCTGAAACGGCGTCGGACGCGCGCAAGACCGACAGCAAACTGCCGATCTCTCCGAGCACGGTGCGCGCCGCCTCCCGAATGGTTGACAGGGACTTTTCTGCATCATCGGGTCGCTCGCGTAACGCCTGAGCGGCGACATTGGAATGCAGGTTGATGACAGCGATTTGGTGGGCGAGCACATCGTGCAGATCGCGGGCAATACGCAGCCGCTCCTCGGCCACTCGCCTCAGTGCTTCCGATTCTTTGGTCTCCTCCGCCCGCCTCGCGCGCTCGGTAATGGCCTCGATGTATTCCTGGCGGAACCGACCGGCGTCGCCCGCGGCCGCGGCGAAGCCAATAAAGGCAAAGATCTGAATGACCGCGCGCACGTCACGCCACAGTGGATCAAGAAACAGCAGACTAACGGATGTCAGCACCACGGCGGCACTGAGCGCGATCACCAGGGTGGTGCGCCGGTTGGTTCGTCGGGCCACTGAGAACACACAGATCAGCACGGCAAGCAGGAAAGAGATCACGGGTCCGCCCATGGCCATTCCGACCGTGGCTAAAACGAGGGCGGCGACAACGGCCGATCGGGGGAACCGTACTCGCATCAGAACGATCGCCGCGGCGAGGGCGACCAGCAGGGCGGTCGGAACGGTAGCCAGTGTTGTTCCGCCGAACCTCGTCTGGATAAACGCGGGCGGCACTACTAGCAGCACCGCCACGACATGGGTAAACCACTGCGGAGGGCGAAGGTGACCTGGCACAGACATATCGGCTCCCTCCTCACAGTTGTGCGCTAAACAACCATTCTCCCAAGATGCACCC
>DASYMY010000728.1:0-2786 GCA_036008825.1 Glaciihabitans sp. | reverse complement strand
CGACTCCCTCAAGAGCATCAACCTTCTCGACCCCACCAGCGACATCAGCCGTTTCGAAGACAAGATTCGTCGCGAAGAAGCCAAGGTGCTCGGCCAGCAGGAGCTGCAGGCGTCCAGCCTGGATGCGCAGTTTGAGTCCCTCGAGGATCTCGGGCGCCAGTCCGAAGTGGAAGCGCGACTCGCAGCGCTGAAGGCTGGCGGCACAACGGCAATCACCTCGGGCAACTAGTCGACCGCAGGCCCGGCAGCACCCACAAATACGCCCTGAGGATTCCAGCTTGGGGTTGGCGGAGGCGCCGGGCCCGTGCGTTGTAGGGTCGCTAATGACTGTTTGTCAATTAGCGCTGGGAATTGTTGTGACGCGAGCTTCACCCATTCGAAAACGAGCAGGCGCCGTATCCGCGCTTGTTGTGTGCACAGCGCTTCTGCTCATGGGCTGCTCAAGTTCGGCAGCACCCAAAAAACAGAGCGTCGAGGTGTCCTATCGGGACAACGGCACAGCCGTGACCGTTCCCGTCGATATTGATGAGCTCACCTGCTCCGAGCTAGCGGGAACGTTGCTGTATAGCGCAACTGGGCCCAGTGACGCCGACCAATGGGGGCTGTTCACCGCGGCCGTCACCGAGCAAAGGGACACCCACAGCATGTCTATCGATCTCGGTGACGGGCTCTGGTTTATCAGCACCGACCCCTACAGCGGTGATCCCGGTGGCGTAACGTTCGACGGGCTTGACGGCATCGTGCGGCCAATTGCTTTCGAAGACCGGATGCCCAACTATGGAAAAAGCGTTGACACCGCGGCAACAGCCACCGGCACCTTGGAGTGCACCACTACTCGGTAATTTCTTTCCATAGTTTCCGCATCGTTGGGAACATATGATCCCGTTTCGGCGTTAGTTTTTTTATGTCAACTATCGGATTTATTGGTTCAGGAAACATTGGCGGACAACTTGCTCGGCTGGCGGTAGCGCACGGCCACCAAGTTGTGATGAGTAACTCACGCGGACCCCACACATTGACCGAGCTTGTAAACGAACTAGGTGACGCAGCGCGAGCCGGAACAGTTACCGATGCAGCCACCGACGGCGACATCGTGGTGGTCACTGTTCCCCTGGCGGCGATCGCCACCATCCCGGTCGAGCCCCTCCACGGCAAAACAGTCATCGACACCAACAACTACTACTTCGAACGCGACGGCCACATCACCGCGTTAGATGACCAGAACACGACCGTGTCAGAGATCCTCCAGGAACGCCTGCCGAGCTCCCACGTCGTCAAAGTGTTCAACAACATCACCGCCGCCTCCCTGACTACGGATGGCACCCCCTCGGGCACGGCCAACCGCCGGGCCCTCCCCGTCGCCGGTGATGATGCAGAATCAAAAGCGACCGTTTCAGCTCTGGTCGATCAGTTCGGGTTCACCCCCGTTGACGCCGGCCCGTTGAACGAAGGATGGCGGTACGAACGGGACACCCCGGCGTACGGCACGGTGCAAAACGAAGACGAGTTGATCGCGAACCTGGCCAAGGCCACCCGCGAGACAGCCACGTCTTAACCGCAGAATCGTTCGCAGCGGGAGGGTAGGCAGCCCCAGAGCACCCCATTGGGGTCGCCAGCGTGCAACACTGGCTCTGTGGCTGTCACCTTCCTCGTAGTCCCTCAATGGCAAGGATCCGGATCGTCGCGCGCGATGCGCCTGGTTGATGGTGCAAACGCGATCCTCGCTGATCTGCCTCACTCCTCCACCCAAGTGGTGAGCGTGCCATCGCACGCTGGCGATGACCGCGGAACCGGCGTTGCCCGGCTGAGTTCTCTGCAAACCGTTGTTGAGAACCAAACGCAACTCTTGAACAACATCACCGGAACCGTGATCACCGTCGGGGGTGACTGTGGGGTTGAACTAGCGTCGGTGGCGCATGTTGCAGCAGCCCACGATGTTGCGCTGCTCTGGTTCGACGCGCATGCCGACTCGCATACCCCACAAACGTCCCCCTCGTCGGCCTTCCACGGAATGGTGCTGCGCACCCTTATCGGAGACGGTGAACCGAGTCTGGTCCCGTCGACACCTCTGGATCCCTCCCGTGTGTTCCTGGTTGGTACCCGCGCAGTTGATGAGGACGAGGCCGTTTACCTCGATGGAGCCGGACCTCGAGTTCTGAGCCCGGCTGATCTCACCGCGAAGTCTTTGCTCTCGGCGATCACGGACTCGGGAGCGACCTCCGTCTACATTCACGTCGACCTTGACGTTCTTGACCCTGCGGAGTTTGACGGAATTGGATACCCAGAGCCCTTCGGAATATCCGCGGCTGAGCTACTCGACCTGATCCGTGCCGTCACCGCTCAGTTTCCTCTGGTTGGGGCCGGAGTGACCGAGTTTGCTCCCGCTTCGGATGAACATACGCTCAGCGATATGCCCACCATTCTGCGGATCATCGGCGCCCTCGCCAAGGCCGGATAACTCGTCGTCCTGAATGTAGTCCCACTCGTCGTCGTAGGAGTCGTAGGACTCGTACGTGTCGGAATCGACTTCGGATTCGTAGGCTTCCGCTTCATACCCCGGTTCCAGATCCGTCTGCAGATATGCGAGCCACGGTATGGCGACACGAAATTGCATCATTCGCACCACCATTCGTTGCGCAACCAAATCCAAAACCGTGCCGGCGGTGTTGTGTCGTTGCAGCAGATCGGGGTCCGACACGGTCGGGGCAACAGCTGTGGCGCAGCCCATCCCTGCTCGCTCGGGCAGCGGACACGGGGCTAACAACGGGCTGACGGTGCACTGCGGC
>DASYMY010000727.1:0-6469 GCA_036008825.1 Glaciihabitans sp. | reverse complement strand
GTCTTAGCCACGGTTCGTCCTTGCCTCGGTAGTCACCTTAAGATTACCTCCATGACCGATTTGGAGCTGCCACAAGCGGCGAAGTCCCAGCCACAACCATCTCTCGACGCCCTAACGGAAGCGGTGCGTGCCGGAATGCCGGTAGCAATCGCCGATCTATCTCGGCTCGTGAAGATTCCTTCCGTCTCGTGGGATGGATTTGATCCAGCTCACGTCCAAGCCAGCGCCGAGGCAGTCCACGTACTGCTGAGCAACCTCAACGTCTTCGACACTGTCGAGATTTCCCGCGCTCCCATCGGTGACGGAAGCGATCTCGGGCAACCCGCTGTTCTCGCTACCCGCGCGGCACGTAACGGCAAACCCACGATCTTGTTGTACGCCCACCACGATGTTCAGCCGCCCGGCGCAGACAGCGAGTGGGACACCGCACCGTTCGAACCCACCGTTCGCGGAGACCGTCTCTACGGCCGGGGCGCGGCTGACGACAAGGCTGGTGTACTCGCTCACGTTGCCGCAATCCGTGCATTCGTCGACACCGTTGGAACAGACTTCGACCTGGGCCTGGTCGCTTTTATTGAGGGCGAAGAAGAATTTGGGTCCCGCTCATTCACTAACTTTCTCAGCCAACACCGGGAACAGCTCGCTGCTGACGTCATCGTGGTCGCCGACTCCGACAACTGGACAACGGAGACACCATCGCTGACGGTCGCACTGCGCGGCAACGTCACTATGTAGGTGCGTATTTCCACCCTGGAGCACGCGTCGCACTCCGGAATGTTTGGTGGAGCGGCACCGGACGCAATGCTCGCGAGCATTAAGCTTCTGAGTTCGTTGTACACGGCGGACGGGTCCGTCGCCGTCGAGGGCCTCACCGAGCACTCTGCCGCCACGCCTGAGTACAGCGAAGAGCGCCTGCACGAGGAAGCCGCACTCCTTGATGGAGTTCGCTCCGTGGGCACGGGCAGCGTACTCAGCCGGATGTGGATGAAACCTGCCATCACCGTGACCGGTATAGACGCGCCGAGCGTTGTAAACGCATCGAACACACTCGCCGCCAGCGTGACCGTCAAAATCAGCGCCCGCATCGCGCCGGGGCAAACAGGCGAGGACGCGTTCACCGCCCTGAAAGCCCACCTCGAAGGCCACGCTCCATTCGGCGCCCATATTGACATCTCCGATGTTGACACCGGAAACCCGTTCCTCGTAGACACGAGCGGGTGGGCTGTCGCCGAGGCAAAAGACGCCATGCAGGAGGCTTGGGGAGTAGAACCCGTCGAGGCGGGAATCGGCGGATCTATCCCGTTTATTTCCGATCTCGTCCAGCAATTCCCAGACGCCCAGATTCTTGTGACAGGGGTCGAGGACCCGGACACGCGTGCTCACAGCCCAAATGAGTCTCTCCACCTGGGAGTTTTCCGCCGGGCAATCCTGACCGAAGCTGTTTTGCTGGCAAAGCTGGAGCGGCGCGCGTAGAATCGGCTTAGATTTTTCATCTACAAGGAGTGACCCATGACTGACACCACCGTTGCCACCGCCGCTCACGGCGTCGGACTCACCGACACTGCAGCTCAAAAGGTGCGCAGCTTGATGACGCAAGAAGGTCGCGACGACCTGAAACTGCGTGTCGCCGTCCAGCCTGGCGGATGCTCCGGACTGATTTACCAGCTCTACTTTGACGAGCGCACCCTTGACGGCGACGCAACAGTGGACTTCGGCGAAGGGGTTGAAGTTGTTGTCGACAAGATGAGCGTCCCCTATCTCGATGGTGCATCAATTGACTTCGAAGACACTATTCAGAAGCAGGGGTTCACAATCGATAACCCCAACGCTTCAGGTAGCTGCGCTTGCGGAGACAGCTTCCACTAAGGCCCGATCAGCGCAACTTTATGGCAGACGGACTACCGTGCGCGCCATACAAAAGTCCCGAGGAAGATTCCTCGGGACTTTTGCTTTTTCTGGCGGCGTGGAGGATTCGTCCTCGCTCGACGGCGATATAGACTGATTCAACATTAAGTCCGCAACACCCGAGAGGTTCCAGGTGCGCTCTAACCGCCGTCTTCGATGGGCCGCAATCCCCATCGCGGTTGCAATCACAATCGGCCTGGCCGGATGTAGTCCGCAACAACTCCGAGGCTTCCTTCCGGGTGAAGCCGGTGTAACCAACCACACCGACCGAATCGTGGGACTCTGGACCACATCCTGGATGGTGCTCCTCATCGTTGGTGTTATCACCTGGGGGCTCATCCTGTGGGCGGCAGTGGTTTACCGACGCCGTAAGGGCCAGACCGGTCTTCCCGTTCAGATGCGCTACAACCTGCCGATTGAAATCTTCTACACCGTTGTGCCGTTGTTTCTGGTTCTCGGATTCTTCGCTTTCACCGCGCGTGATCAGGCCGCTATTGAGGCACCCATCGCGGAGCCAGATGTGTCCATTGAGGTCATCGGCAAGCGTTGGGCATGGGACTTCAACTATCTCGACGAAGACGTTTACAGCGCAGGCATTCAGGCGCAAGAGCGTGAAGAAGATAACTTCATTGACGAGGCCACCCTGCCGACCCTGTACCTGCCGGTCGGCCAGAAAGTCGAAATCACAGTTGAGGCACGCGACGTTGCCCACTCCTTCTGGGTGGTCGACTTCCTGTACAAGAAGGACATGCTCCCGGGCCGGTCCAACTACATGTACTTCATCCCCGAGAAAATTGGCACCTACGCCGGCAAGTGTGCGGAACTCTGTGGCGAGTACCACTCGCTGATGCTGTTCAACGTCGAAGTCGTTTCGCAAGAGGACTACGACGCGTACATCGAGGGCCAGCGTGACGCTGGTTTTGAAGGCCGTCTCGGACTCGACTACAACGTAAACCAGAACCTTCCGGGTACGACTGGTAACAGCGAAGAAGGAACTGAGTGATGACAACAACACTGAGTCGCCCCGCCACCGCCGGCGGAGGGCAGGGCACCGAAAATGGAGTCTCTCCATCGGTAGGCCGTAAGGGAAGTGTGCTGGTCAACTGGCTCACTTCTACTGACCACAAGACGATCGGGTACATGTACCTGATCACCTCATTCCTGTACTTCTGTCTCGGCGGTGTGATGGCCCTAGTCATCCGCGCTCAGCTGTTCGCCCCGGGTCTGGAAATACTCCAGACCAAGGAGCAGTACAACCAGCTGTTCACCATGCACGGCACGATCATGTTGCTGATGTTTGCAACGCCGCTATTCGCGGGATTCGCCAACGCTCTTGTGCCGTTGCAAATTGGAGCGCCCGACGTCGCCTTCCCGCGGTTGAACGCGTTTGCGTACTGGCTGTACAGCTTTGGCTCTCTCATTGCTGTGGCCGGGTTTATGACCCCGCAGGGTGCAGCGTCATTTGGTTGGACGGCATACGCGCCACTGTCCAGCACCACATTCACCCCCGGACTCGGTGGTGACCTGTGGGTCTTCGGGCTAGCGCTCAGCGGATTCGGAACCATCCTCGGAGCCGTGAACTTCATCACCACCATCATCACCATGCGCGCACCCGGAATGACCATGTTCCGTATGCCCATCTTCACCTGGAACATTCTGGTCACGTCGATCCTGGTCATCATGGCGTTCCCGGTCCTCGCTGCTGCATTCCTCGCTCTGGCAATGGACCGCACATTTGATTCACACATCTACGACGCCGCTAACGGAGGAGTGATCCTCTGGCAGCACCTGTTCTGGTTCTTCGGTCACCCAGAGGTGTACATCATCGCTCTGCCGTTCTTCGGAATCGTCAGTGAGGTGTTCCCTGTGTTCAGCCGCAAGCCGATCTTTGGGTACAAAACTCTCGTCTACGCGACCATCGCCATTGCGGCGCTGTCCGTTACGGTCTGGGCTCACCACATGTACGTAACAGGATCCGTTCTGCTGCCGTTCTTTGCGCTGATGACCATGCTCATCGCGGTGCCTACCGGTGTGAAGATCTTCAACTGGGTGGGAACAATGTGGCGCGGTTCTGTCACATTTGAAACCCCCATGATCTGGGCAATTGGGTTCCTCATCACCTTCACCTTCGGTGGACTCACCGGTGTGATTCTCGCGTCGCCGCCCCTCGACTTCCACGTGTCTGACACCTACTTCGTTGTGGCTCACTTCCACTACGTGGTCTTCGGCACGGTTGTCTTCGCGATGTTCAGTGGCTTCTACTTCTGGTGGCCCAAGTGGACAGGAAAGATGCTCGATGAGCGTCTAGGCAAGATCCACTTCTGGCTCCTGTTCATCGGCTTCCACGCCACATTCCTGATCCAGCACTGGATCGGCGTGCAAGGTATGCCCCGCCGCTACGCTACGTACCTCGAGGGCGACGGCGTTACCTGGATGAACCAGCTCTCAACTGTGGGATCCATGGTTCTGGGACTATCGATGCTGCCGTTCCTCTACAACGTCTACATCACCGCACGTCGTGGCGCGAAAGTCACCGTCAACGACCCGTGGGGATACGGACGTTCGCTGGAGTGGGCCACTTCGTGCCCGCCCCCTCGCCACAACTTCACCTCAATCCCGCGCATCCGTTCAGAGTCTCCCGCGTTCGACCTGCACCACCCCGAGGCAGAAATGCCCACCGGTATCGGGCCGCTCAAGGACGCCCCCGATGCGCCCGTGTATGACCGTTCCGACGAGAAGGTGAAGTAGCAACCCGTGAATGCAACTGTTCGACTATTTTGGTTGTTGACCGGGTTCTGCGTCGCCGCCTGCGCCGCGTACACCATTTGGGGTCTGCTCGATCCCTACACCGGGTACGTCGAGTGGGTAGGCACCATCGGTCTTCTGCTCGTAGGCGCCCTGTCTGCGTTCATCGCGTTCTACATCCAGCGCGTCTACAAGTCACAAGGCGGGGAGCTACCCGAAGACCGCCTCGATGCCAACATTGACGACGGCGAGGCCGAGCAGGGCTTCTACAGCCCGTGGAGCTGGTGGCCAGTACTCCTCGCCGGGGCGGCAGCACTGCTGTTCCTCGGAGTGGCCGTCGGCGTGTGGATTGCCTTCATTGCCGCCGCCGTTGGCATCGTGTGCCTCGTCGGGTGGGTCTACGAATACCACCGCGGATACTTCGGACACTAAAGGCCTCATTCCCCGCTCAACATCACTCCTGGTCGCAGTCACCTCACGGTGGCTGCGACCAGTTTTGTATCCCTCCCAGCGCTGATGAACGAATGTCGCTTAAACTAGGCGGATGTCTGTTCCCACAAGTTCCCAGTCCGTGACATCCGCCGCTACCAAAGTCGACTTCTGGTTCGACCCCTCGTGCCCCTGGGCGTGGATGACCTCGCGTTGGGTGGACGAAGTAGCCCAGCACCGCGATCTCGCCGTTACCTGGCACGTGATGAGCCTCGCGATCCTCAACGAGGACAAGGACGTCCCAGAGGAGTACAAAAAGAACTTTCCGACCCTTCTCGCCTACACCCGGCTAGTCGCCGCCGTGCAGGCACGCGTGGGGCAGGACGCGGTGAAGGGGCTGTATGACGCTCTGGGCGCCGAGATTCATCACGGTGGCAAATCGGACAAAGACGTTGTTATCCCCGCCGCGTTGAGCGCCGCCGGCCTGTCAGCCGACCTAGCGCAGTACGCCGACACCGATGAGTACGACGAGCAGCTCCGAGCGAGCCACTTCGAGGGTCTCGACAAGGTCGGCCAGGAAGTGGGGACGCCCATCGTGGCAGTAGAGGACGTCGCGTTCTTCGGCCCGGTGCTCTCGCCGGCCCCGACGGGTGACGCCGCAGTCCGCCTCTGGGACGGAGTTGTCGCCGTTGCTGCGTACCCCGGATTCTTCGAGATGAAGCGCACTCGAACCGTCGGACCAATCTTCAACTAAATGTTCCTCCCAAAACGGCGTCTGGCATCGGAATCACTGCGTCGGTAGCCCGACGGCACGGACCGGGCGGGCTGCGGCGCTCGTAGATTAGGCCGTGCTCGTGTCGGTGTGCTTCCGGCGGTGGTAAATGCGGCCCAGGTTGTGTGAGACCGAACGGAACAGTTGCAGCGCGTCCGTCTTCGAGAGAACTCAGTGAAGGCCGATTGCGGGGGAGAGCCTCCTAGTGCTCAGCTGGGTTGGATCGGGCGGGAAGAACCACCGCTGACAACACCGCGCCCACTTGAGACTGCGCTGTGGATGCAAAAAGCCGGATGGCGTGGGATTTCTTCCACGCCATCCGGCTTTGTCTACGTCAGACGGGCTGACGCATTTTGATTAGTGACCCGAGTCGTGTGACTTCTCGATATCAGACCCGCTAACGGGGGAGATGCGGTCTTCGAAGAACCAGCTAGACAATCCAGCGCGAACACGCTGGGCAGCACTAATACGTCCCTTGGCGTCCGGACGAATCATCAGTGGCTTGTACTCGTTGTAGCTGACCAACTTCCACCGTTCGTAGTCGTTGAGCTGCTCGTGAACCTCGATGTATTCTCCACCCGGCAGGCGAACGATTCGACCGCTCTCGAAGCCGTGGAG
>DASYMY010000726.1:0-17061 GCA_036008825.1 Glaciihabitans sp. | reverse complement strand
CGCGACCCGCGAGGCCATCGCGGCGTT
Source organism: Glaciihabitans sp. (assembly GCA_036008825.1). Classification (GTDB taxonomy): domain Bacteria; phylum Actinomycetota; class Actinomycetes; order Actinomycetales; family Microbacteriaceae; genus Glaciihabitans. The sequence goes on along the minus strand of DASYMY010000726.1, from coordinate 17,034 downwards.
CGGCCGAGGCGAGTGCTTCGTGGAGAAGTACCTGGACGAGCCGCGGCACGTGGAGACGCAGTGTCTCGCCGACGCGCACGGCAACGTCGTGGTCGTGTCCACCCGCGACTGCTCCCTGCAGCGCAGGCACCAGAAGCTCGTCGAGGAGGCTCCGGCGCCGTTCCTCTCGGCAGAGCAGAACGCCGAGCTCTACCGGGCATCCAAGGCCATCCTCCGCGAGGTCGGCTACGTCGGGGCAGGCACCTGCGAGTTCCTCGTCGCCCAGGACGGCTCGATCTCCTTCCTCGAGGTCAACACCCGCCTCCAGGTGGAGCACCCGGTGACCGAGGAGGTCACCGGCATCGACCTGGTGCGGGAGCAGTTCCGCATCGCGGCCGGCGGCGTGCTCGACTACGACGACCCCATCCCGCGCGGCCACTCCTTCGAATTCCGCATCAATGGCGAAGACCCGGGTCGCGGTTTTATGCCCGCCCCCGGCACCGTGCACCAGCTGCGGATCCCCGGCGGCCCCGGCGTTCGTGTTGACAGTGGTGTCACCGGTGGCGATGTTGTCAGTGGTGCATTCGACTCGTTGCTAGCAAAGTTGATTGTCACCGGGTCAAGCCGTCAGGACGCACTCGAACGGGCGCGTCGGGCCCTCGACGAATTTGAGGTCCTTGGGCTTCCCACGGTATTGCCGTTCCACCGCAAAATCGTTCGCGACCCTGCATTCACGTCGGCGCCGTTTGGTGTGTATACGCGCTGGATCGAAACCGAGTTCAACAACGATCTCGAACCGTGGAGTGGCGAGCTCGAAGATTTGCCAACTCCGGCCGATCGTCACAGTGTTGTTGTTGAGGTGGACGGCAAACGTATTGCTGTGTCCCTGCCCACCACACTGCTGGCAGGCTCTGGTAGCGTCCGTGCGGCCGCCCCAGCGCCAAAGCGTCGGGGAACCTCCGTTATTGCGGCAGTGACCGGTGACACGGTGAAAGCGCCCATGCAGGCCACCGTGGTGAAAGTTGTTGTCTCCGACGGTGACCAGGTTGTTAAGGGTGATCTGATTTTGGTGCTCGAAGCTATGAAGATGGAGCAGCCCATCGTTGCGCACAAAGACGGGCTGGTCGGAGCGATCAACGCAACCGTCGGTGCGACCGTCTCCTCAGGGCATCAGCTGCTGACGATCTCCAACTGACGCCCGGCGCCTCACGAGCAAGCGCACCTGAAGTGGAGCCCACCTCAGGTGAAGCCCACCTCAGGTGGGCTTACTTCACAATGTGCATGGCGCGGGCTGCATCAGTGATGCTGCCCGTCAGCGACGGGTAGACCGAGAACGCACTGGCCAACTGGTCAACTGTGAGACGGTGCTCGACAGCCAATGCGATGGGAAGAATCAGCTCCGAAGCGCGCGGGGCCACAATCACCCCACCGATGACGGTTCCGCTGCCGGTGCGGGCGAACAGTTTGACAAAACCGTCCTTGATTCCCATCATCTTGGCGCGCGGGTTCTGGCTGAGCGGCAGTTTGTAAATCTCTCCCTGCGCAATGCCGTCTTCAATCTGCTGTTGCGACCACCCAACGGTGGCAATCTCCGGGTTGGTGAAGATGTTGGAGGTCACGTTTCGCAGTTCGGTTGGATTAACGGCGTCACCCATGGCGTGCAACATCGCGGTGCGGCCTTGCATGGAGGCGACGGAGGCCAACGGGAGGAAGTCGCTGCAGTCGCCAGCCGCGTAGATCGACGGCACCGAGGTACGCGCAACGCGGTTCACGCGCACGTGCCCACCGTCGGTGAGCTGCACCCCGGCCTCTTCAAGCCCAATGCCTGCGGTGTTGGGAACAGCTCCCACAGCCATCAGACAGTGGGATCCTTCGACGGTGCGCCCGTCGGCGAGGGTTGCAATAACCCCATCAGCGGTGCGCTTGACGGACTCGGCGCGACTCTTGGACAGCACCGTCATACCGTTACGGGTAAAGACATCTTCAATCACCCGGGCGGCGTCGGCATCCGATCCAGGAAGTACCTGGTCGCGGCTGGAGATGAGGGTGACGCGGGAGCCCAGCGCTGTGTACGCGGAAGCGAACTCGGCGCCGGTTACTCCTGAACCTACAACGATGAGATGTTCGGGAGCCTCAGACAGGGTGTAGAGCTGGGTCCAGGTGAGGATTCGTTCCCCATCGGGCATCGCGGTCGGCAGAACCCGCGGGCTCGCCCCAACGGAGAGCACCACCGTGTCGGCGTCAATCTCGTCGAAGTCGGTGCCCTTGGTGCCTCTGGCCGTGGAGACGATAACCCGCTGGGGGCCATCAAGACGGCCAACCCCTTGAATGACTCGAACGCCAGCCTTCATCAGCTGCGACTTCATGTCTTCCGACTGCTGGCGGGCCAGACGCAACAGACGCGCGTTGACAGCGGAGAAGTTGACGGTGACTTCGGGACGGACGGGGCGGCCCGAGTCGGACCGCGTGAAAAACTGCACGCCCAAATCGGCCGCTTCGCCAATAGCTTTGGTCGCCTCTGCGGTGGCGATAAGAGTTTTCGACGGGACAACATCGGTGAGCACAGCGGATCCGCCAACACCAACTCGCTCAACAAGGGTGACCTCCGCACCCAACTGGGCACCTGTCAAGGCGGCTTCGTACCCGCCGGGGCCGCCCCCGATGATCGCAATACGCTGTTTCCGTTCGAACTCATAGGGCATAAAGCCATTGTTCCCTGTTGTCAACACTGGTCAAAACCGAGCGGAGCGGCAGGCGGCAGCCAATAAGGTTGAGGGATGTCGACGCAGAACTTTTCCCATCCCCTCGATGATCCCGCCAGTGACCCGTTTGAGGTCGCCGCTCAGGCCGCCGCAGACATTGCGGAGAAGACGGGAGTCGCCCATCACGACATCGCGTTGACCCTGGGTAGCGGGTGGGCGAAGGCCGCTGATCTCATTGGTGAGACTACGGCAACGATCCCTGCTACCGAGGTCACTGGGTTCAGCAAGCCAGCCCTCGACGGGCACGTGGGCACCCTCCGCTCCGTTCTCCTGCCCAGCGGCAAACGTGCGCTCGTAATTGGTGCTCGCACCCACTACTACGAAAGCCACGGTGTGCGCCGTGTTGTGCACAGCGTGCGCACCGCAGCAGCAACAGGCGCGAAAATCATGATCCTCACCAATGGTGCCGGCGGAATCCGCGAGACCTGGACTCCGGGAACGCCCGTGCTGATCAGCGACCACATTAACCTCACCGCGGATTCACCGCTCGAGGGCGCCACCTTTGTTGATCTCACCGACTTGTACACACAACGGCTCCGTGACATCGCCCACACCATCGATCCTGACTTGGATGAAGGTGTGTACACACAGTTCCGCGGACCCCACTACGAGACGCCCGCCGAAGTGCAGATGGCGAAGGCGATCGGTGGCCACATCGTGGGTATGTCGACGGCGCTAGAAGCGATCGCCGCCCGGCAGTCCGGCATGGAAGTTTTGGGTATGTCGCTCATCACCAACCTTGCTGCTGGTATTCAAAAAACCCCGCTCAGCCACGAAGAGGTTATCGAGGCGGGCAAAAGCGCAGAGGCCACCATCAGTGCCCTGCTGGCAAAGATTGTGGCCGCACTGTGACCGCCGCGCAGAACACCGGCGACCTCATTGCCACCGCAAACGCGTGGCTTGAGCAAGACCCCGACGAAGAGACCCGCGCCGAGCTGGCAGCCCTTATTGAACGGGCCGGAGCCGGCGAGGCATCCGCTATCGATGATTTGCAGTCCCGCTTTGGTTCGCGTCTGGAATTTGGAACCGCTGGACTTCGCGGCGAACTGGGAGCCGGCTCCAACCGCATGAATCGAGTATTGGTTGCGCAGGCTGCTGCGGGATTCGCGGCGTACCTGGTTGAGCAATCCGCCGGCATCAACAACGGTGCAACGCCCAGCATTGTTGTTGGGTACGACGGTCGTAAAAACTCTCGAGTCTTTGCTGAGGACACGGTGGAGATTATGGCCGGTGCCGGTGTGCGCGCCATCCTGTTGCCGCGAATGCTGCCAACCCCCGTTCTTGCCTTCGCCGTACGGCATCTCGATGTCAGCGCCGGGGTAATGGTGACGGCAAGTCACAACCCGGCAGCGGACAACGGTTACAAGGTGTATTTGGGTGACCTGAACCACGGGGCCCAGATTGTTTCGCCTATGGATTCAGCTATTGCTGCCCACATCAACACCGTCGCTGCAGGCAGCATTAGCGACCTGCCCCGCTCCGACGGGTACGAAATAGCGGGCGAGGATGTGCTCGACGCGTATGTGTCGGCCACTGCTGCCCTCGCTGGCACGCCTGCCGCGAAGGTTTCTGTGGTTTACACAGCCATGCACGGTGTTGGCTGGGAGACGGCGCGCCGAGTGTTTATTGACGCTGGTTTTGGTGAGCCGCATGTGGTCGAGGCTCAAATTGAGCCGGACGCCACTTTCCCCACGGTCGCGTTCCCTAATCCAGAGGAGCCGGGAGCGCTTGACCTTGCAATGGAAACGGCAACCCGACTCGGCGCTGAGCTGATTGTCGCCAACGATCCAGATGCTGATCGACTCGCTATTGCCATTCCGGTTGCGGACGGTGGCTGGCGTCGCCTCAGTGGCAACGAAGTTGGCCTGTTTTTGGGGTGGCGCGCTGCGGAGCGCTTGCGCAACGCCGATGAGGACGGCACGCTCGCGGCGTCCATCGTTTCAAGCCCCGGCCTGAAAGAAATTGCTCGCAAGTACAACCTGGACTACGTCGATACACTCACCGGATTTAAGTGGATCTCCCGTGCGGGTGGCCTGGCATACGGCTACGAGGAAGCCCTTGGCTACCTCGTAGACCCGGATAAGGTGCGCGACAAGGACGGCATTTCTGCCGCTGTGGACTTCCTCGCCCTCACCGCAGAGCTGAAGGCTGCTGGCAAAACGTTGACCGATCATGCGGCTGACTTTGCCGAGCGGTTCGGAGCCTACGCGTCGTCTCAGATTTCGCTGCGGGTGCGCGACCTGGCGGACATTCCGCGGATTATGGAAGAGCTGCGGGCAACACCGCCGTCGCGTATTGGAGACATGCCCGTCGCCAGCATTGACGACTTCGCCGAGGGGTTCGGTGCGTTCCCGCCCAGCAACATCCTGCGCATTTGGCTGGTCGGTGGCGCTCGAGTGATTGTGCGTCCGAGCGGCACGGAACCCAAGCTCAAGGTCTACATTGACGCGTCGAGCCTCACCGGTTCGTCCGCCGAACGACAGGCAGTCGCCGATGGGGTTGTCTCACTACTTGACAGCGGTATGCGCACTCTTATCGGGCAGTAGCGCACAGCTCACCAATGAACGCTGGCGGGTTAGCCCAGTGAGATTTCGAGCTTGCGGGTGAGCTCGTCGGCGTCGAAGTAGTTTTCGATGATGACAACGTCGGCGTAGGTTTTTCCGATTGCTGGCACAAATTCAGCACTCGTCAGAATCACCTGAGCGTCGGCGGCAGCGGTCTGAACAGACTTGATATCGGCGGCGGTGACATCTGCCTCAATCCCGAGACGCGCAAGGACACGTTCAGCGTTCACTTTCAGGATTGCGCTTGAGCCGATTCCGGCGCCGCAAATGGCAACAATTTTCACGAGGAAACTCCCATTATTTTCTGAACTTCTTCGACCGAGGTGGCAGCGGCGAGCGCAGGAATAGCGCGATCGTCGTTGAACACGTTGGCCAGTTGAGCGACGGAAGCGAGGTGTGCTTCTGCCGAGGCGACCGCGAGTCCCAGAACAACGCTCACCGGATCATTGTGGGGGTGACCAAAATTCACGGGCGTGGCCAACGTAACGATGGCCAATCCATTGGTCAGCACCTCGGGGCCGGGTCGCGCGTGGGCAAGGGCCAGTCCTGGAGCGATGACCACGTACGGCCCGTGCTCCTCAATCATGCGCACCATCTCTTCTCCGTACGCGGGCAATGTCGCGCCCGAGCTGGCCAGTGCAGCACCAGCCGCGCGCACAGCACCACGCCAGTCCTCAACCTCAGCGCCGAGAACAATTGTCTCGGCGCTGAGCGGCGGCAAAGACATCTACGCTCTCCCGAAACCGGCGGCGACCTGGTCAACCAGGTCTTCACGCTCTTCCCGCGACAGGAACGCGGAGTTCGCAGCGTTGACCTGGAACACCTCAAGGTCGGAGAGGTCATAACCAAAGGTGTCGCTCAGCAGTGCAAGTTCTTTGCTGAGGGAGGTGTTGCTCATCAGGCGGTTGTCGGTGTTGACGGTCACTTGGAAGCCGAGCTGGTACAGCACGTCGAACGGGTGGTCAATGAGGTCGGTACCCCACTGCGCGATGGCGCCAGTCTGCAGGTTCGACTGAGGGCTCAACTCCAGGGCGATCTCTCGGTCTTTTACCCACTGTGCCAAACGTCCCAGCGTGACGTAAGTATTTTCGCTGTCTTCGCGCTCGCGCACGATGTCTTCAGCAATGCGCACACCGTGCCCCAGACGCAGCGCACGGCCGTCAAACAGTGCACTGCTGATGCTGTCGAGGCCGTCAGCTTCGCCCGCGTGCACTGTCGTTGGCATGTAGTGCTTGGCGAGGTAGTCAAACGCGTCACGCATTTTGCTGGGCGGGAAACCTGCCTCGGCGCCGGCGATGTCGAAACCGACAACACCGTTGTCCCGGTGCTTGACGGCCAATTTTGCGATTTCGAGACCACGGTCAGCGTGACGCATCGCGGTGACTAACTGCCCAACGCGGATGTCTGAACCCGTGGCTCGTACGTCGGCAACACCGGCGTCGAGCCCGGCCTGCACCGCCTCGACGGTCGCGTCGAGACTCAGTCCACGGGTCAGGTGCTGCTCAGGTGCCCAGCGGATTTCGCCGTAGATGACACCATCAGCGGCAAGGTCTTGCACGAATTCGCGCGCAACACGGGTGAGACCTTCCTCGGTTTGCATCACCGAGGTGGTCACGTCAAAGGTCTTCAGGTATTCAACGAGCGAGCCCGAGTCGCTCTTTTCAGCGAACCAAACGCCGAGCTCTGCGGCATCCGTCGTGGGCAATTCAATGCCCACTTCATCAGCAAGCTCAACGATTGTTTGGGGGCGCAGGCCACCATCCAGGTGATCGTGAAGCGAAATTTTGGGAAGCGCGCTGATGTTAGCGCCACCGCCCGGCAGCAGGTAGTTCTCAGGAACGATGTTCATACGTCAAATTCTACTCATCGTAGAAAGACTGTGCCGCTGGCGCGGATACGAGGAGGCCCGAACACAGCAAACACCCTAGAACTGGCCAGGTCCGGTCCAGAAAACGAGGGCGTAATCTACCCACCGCGCCTCGAACTAACAACCACTTTTCGCTATTAAGAATTCTCGATTGGCTGATGTAAGTGGTCAAACCGGGTGCCACCAACTTCCTTCATAAGGGATAGGTGAGCCGGAATGACGATAGATGGCATCAATACCCACGGTGAGCGTAAAGAACTCGGGCAACCTGAGCGGTGGGCTGCACGACGCGAGTGGACGATGGCGACATTTGCACAAGCACGGGACCCACGTAATCGCAATCGACGACGGGCCCTCGAGGCGATCATCATTGCGCACATCGATGTGGCCGACAGCGTTGCACGTCGATACAAGGGCCGACCCCAAGACGCTCAGGACTTGCGTCAAGTTGCCTATGTCGGGCTCCTCAAAGCGGTGAACAGGTTCGACCAAGAAAAAGGGTCGGATTTCGTTTCCTTTGCCGTGCCCACCATTTCCGGCGAAATTAAGCGTCATCTGCGAGATAACGGCTGGGTAATTCGTCCTCCGCGCCCGATCCAGGAATTGCGCGCCCGGGTGAGTGTGGCCACGTCGACGCTTGAGCAAACGCTGGGGCGAATTCCCACTACTGCTGAATTAGCTCTCCATCTGGAATGCGACACGGACGCGGTGCACGAAGCCATCACATCGCAGTACGGGCTTCGTCCGGCATCCCTCGACGTCGAAACGGAGGAGACAGGTCTTAGCCTGCTGGATACCTTGAGTGTTGAGGACGATGGGCTGCGGCAGGCGGAACTCTCAGCAATGCTCTCTCCCGCTCTGGGCGAGCTGACAGCTCGTGAGCGTCGGATCGTTTATCTGCGCTTTTATGAAGAAAAGACACAACAAGAAATCGCAGACCAGGTCGGGGTCACACAGATGCAGGTGTCGCGTCTGCTCACCGCGTTATTGGGCACTTTGCGTACCGCGCTGAGCGAGGATCGGCCCGTGCGACGGTCTAGAGCTGGGGCAGCACGCCCGTCTGCGCTACCTGCCGAGCTACCTCGATCAGCTTGAGATTGCCAGTCTGCGAATATCGCCGCAGAACTTGAAACGCAGATTCAGCAGACAAATGGTAGCGCTCCATCAAAATTCCCTGGGCCTGGCCAATGGTGTGTGCGCTGTCGATACCGTTACGCAGTTCGTTTTGGGTGCGGAGCGACTGCAACGCGAGTGCGCTGTGTAACGACACCACCTCAAGGGACAAACGGCACGCGCGAGGGAAAGCATTTGGTCGACGCGACCACACACAAACAGCGCCAAGCTGTCGCTCTCGCGCGACCAAAGGTGCAGCCACAACACTTCCAATGCCGAGCGCACGAGCCATCGGTGCCCAATCACCCGACACGGCCGTTACCTGCTTCATCTCAAGCGTTCGCCCTTCCCGAATACTGACGGCACCCGGCCCATCATCATGTTGCAATTCAAGATGAGCGGATTGTTCGGCGCGGTGCTCCAAATCGTGATGCGGGCTGATTGCTACCGCTTGTGGTCCCATGGCAGAACTGAGCAGAATATAGGCCGCCTCCGCTGAAGAAGTAGCGGCTGCAACGGACGCGATATACGACATCACCGCGGGTAGATCAGAAAAAAGGTGGAGTCTCTCCGCGAAATGCGCAAAATAGGCGGGTGAATCGGGACTCCGCTGCAGAGACCCCGCTGTACCGTCACGTTGTTCCATCAGTTTTTTCCCTCCCTGTTCACCATCGAGCGTGTCACTGCTCCCGGCACTGACGCAGTGATTGCGGTTTTGAAGAGTGTGCGCTAGTTCACGAGTGGGTACCGATGAAGGTGACACGGAGGGACCACAATGCCAGCTATTGATGAGGTTCTAACGCGCTGGATGCCGGTGGGCCAATGGCGGCGAGTAATGGTGACAGGAGGTGCTGGTTTCGTCGGTTCGCACCTTTGTGACGCGTTGGTTGAAACCGGTATTGATGTGCTCTGTGTCGACAACTTCTCGACCGGTAGCCACCAGAACATTTCCCCACTTCGCTCACGGAACAATTTCCATCTTGTGGAGGCGGATGTCACAGTGGGCGTCGGCACCCACCTTCCTGTTGATGCGATATTGCATGCGGCTTCGCCCGCCAGTGTTGTGGATTTTTATCTCAGCCCCGAGCGTTCGCTCAGCGCTTTGTCGACGGGTATCCTCACTACGCTGGCGTACGCGCAGCGACATCGCGCCCGATTCGTGCTTATTTCTGCCGCTGAGGCCACCAACGACAAAAATCATCTCGGTGAAGGTGACCCCACCGATCCAGTGGAGCTTTACCGACTGGCCCGTCGATTTGCCGAAAGCATCACCGCGAATGCTCGCTCGCTTATGGGCGCCGACACCTGTGTTGTTCGGCTGTACTCAACTTTTGGACCCCGGATGCGTGAGGACGCCGGATTTGTTTTGCCAGAGTTGGTACGTCAGGCGCTCAATCGTGTTCCCGTAACGGTGGCGGGATCCGGTTCAAAACTTGTTCCCCTCTGCTATATCGCCGATGTGGTCTCGGGTGTGCTGGCCGCTGCGATGCATCCAGTGCCTGGTCCCGTAGAAATTGGCTCGACGGGGGGTGTCCCGCTTGCGGCGCTGGCACAAAGGGTAATCGACGTCGCTGGCTCCACTTCCCCCATCAACTTCTCCCCATACGCCCTGCACGCTCCGGCCCCTATTGCCGATACAGTGCTCGCGCGAGAACTGCTCGGCTGGACGTGCAGGGTCAGTTTGGAGGACGGGTTAGCAACAACAATTCAGGCAATGCGTGAGGCCAACAGCGTCGCGTGAGTATGGCCACATTCACTGTGTGCCAAGTATTTACTGTGTGTCGAGTCTGCTCACGGCGGCGAGAACGTCGTCGACACTCACGGCCAAAAGTGCTGGATCGGGCTCAGCTGCGAAAGCGTCGCCACGACGTTTGCTTGAATCCGTTAAGACAATATGTGGCCCAGCGGCAGGTGGACCCCACTCTTCTGGAGGCGCCGGACCAAACAAGACAACAGAGGGAACGCTATACGCGGAAGCGAGGTGAGCAGCTCCCGTGTCTGAGGTGATCACCAGTCGTGCCGCCGCGATAACCGCAGCGAACTCATCCAGAGCCAGCTCTCCTGCGAGTATCGATGATTCTGGGAGCCCGGCCTTATCCGCGACATCTGAGGCTCGCCCACGCTCATCAGCGCTTCCCGTCAGCACAACATCGTGCCCTGTCCGAGAAAGTGTTTTCGCCACCGTAGCGAATCGTTCGGCCGGCCACCGACGTGAGCCATAAAAAGCGCCGACATGCACAACGGTTGCCGCAGCTATTCGAGGACGCAACGACGGAACAGCAATGTGTACTTCATTTGCATCGGCCGAAACACCGTACGCGGCCACCAACCGAACCCACCGGTCCCGTTCCAGAATCCCATCACACCACCGCGGTCCCGGTGCGGCGTGCATGATTGTCATTCGCGCTTGCAGCGCAGAAATAATGCCGTCACTTTCCGGTCCACGGCCGTGCATATTTACGGCAATATCTATCCGGCCCGGCTCCAGAGGCAGAGGATTATTTAGCCCAGGCGTTGGGAGCAGAGCATCAACCCCCGGCACTAGCGCCGCAATTGGTTCAAGCCATCCCGGGATCGCCAGAACCAGCTGATGATCGGGATATCCCCGACGAAGCCCGTGTATTGCCGGCACGGCAACCAGCAGGTCACCAAGTTTGAGGGCACGTAACACGAGAAGTTCCGGACCTCGCGGAGCCGCCTTCGGATTCATTTGGTACACAAATCCACCTTCACAGAAGTGCTCTTCCGATGGAAGGACAGAACGAAATGAGCTGACCAGCGTTTGGAGAAGCAGTAGCTGGGGAACTGCTTCTGCATGACGAGTTCTCAGCGCCCTGCGCCCGCCGCGGTGTTATTTGATCGCGATGGCACGCTCGTGCATGATATTCCGCTGAATACCGACCCAAATCGGCTTCGTCTTATGCCAACGGCTCGCGCCTCCATGCGACGCCTGCACGACGCGCGTATTCCCGTTGGGGTCATCACCAATCAGCCCGGAATTGCCAGCGGAACGATTACCCGCTCGTCCGTTGATGCAATCAACGCGCGAATTGACGCGCTATTGGGACCGTTCACGCTGTTCTCGGTGTGCCCACATGGGGAACACGCCGGCTGCAAGTGCCGCAAACCCCAACCGGGAATGGTCCTCTCCGCAGCACGCACCCTGAGCGTTTCTCCGTCTCAGATAGCGGTGATCGGAGACATTGGGTCGGATATGGCCGCCGCCACCGCAGCGGGCGCCCGCGGAATTCTGGTCCCCACCGAGCACACTCGAGCAGAAGAGATTGTCGCTGCCCGAGAAGTCGCACCCGATCTGAGCACTGCCATCGAATTGCTGCTGGGATCGTGTGAGGAGCTGAGCTAATGCGCTCCGTCCTGGTGGTACGACTGGACAATATCGGAGATGTCCTTATCGCCGGACCCGCCATTCGGGCAATAGCGAATTCGCCGGATGTTGAACGGGTGTCGGTGCTGTGCAGCAGCGCTGGCGCAGCAGCAGCACGGCTTCTTCCCGGTGTCAGCCGCGTGTACGAATGGAACTGTCCCTGGATAACTAATCCAGCACCCCCGGTTACGCCAGAGAGCATTTCTTCTCTCGAACAGATCATCAACGATTGCCGCCCAACCGACAGTGTCATCCTCACCTCCTACCACCAGTCGCCTCTTCCTCTAGCGCTGCTTCTCCGCTTATCGGGAAGCTCTCGCATCACCGCTGCGTCAACGGACTACGCCGGAAGCCTGTTGGACGTGCGGTTACGGCCGGGCGAAGACTTCGACGAGGACCAACCGGAGCCGATAAGAGCACTAGCCATCGCGGGAGCGGCGGGGTTTGTATCAGCAGCCGGTGATGCGGCACAGCTGGCAGTGCAACTGCCGGACGCCGATTTGGCCGCAGCGGAGGCGATCGAGTCAGCAGAAGGCCCCTACATCGTCGTCCACCCGGGCGCCTCGGTACCCGCACGGACGTGGCCGGCCGATCGTCACGCTGCCGTTGTTGACGAGCTCGAACGGCGCGGATGGCGCGTCCTCGTCACAGGGGGTGCCGCTGAGATGGACCTTACCCGAACGGTGGCAGGGCAACGCGGACTCAACATGGGAGGATGCACAGACCTTCCTCGTTTAGCTGCGCTCATCTCGCGCGCTCGCGTACTCGTCACAGGTAATACAGGGCCAGCGCATCTCGCTGCCGCTGTAGGCACTCCCGTTGTCAGTTTGTTTTCCCCCGTCGTTCCTGCAGTGCGGTGGGCTCCCTATGGTGTCCCGACCGTACTGCTCGGGGATCAATCGGCCGCGTGTCGCAATAGCCGGGCGCGAGAGTGCCCAGTGCCAGGGCATCCCTGCCTCACCGGAGTAACCCCCACAGAGGTGGTCGACGCCTGCCTCTCGCTTCTTGAGACTGACGTAAACCAGACACAACTGTTATCCGCTGTGGAGGCGCCGTGAGACTTTTGCTCTGGCACGTACACGGAGGCTGGATGGAAGCCTTCGTCCGTGGACCTCACCACTATTTCCTCCCCACCACAACCGAGCGAGACGCATTCGGGCTGGGACGAGGTGGTCGAGCATGGCCTGATCAAACAATAGAAATCGATCCAGCGGATGTCGCGGACGCGGGCATTGACGCCGTTGTCTTGCAGCGCGTAGACGAGATCCCTCGCGCGGAGAGGTTGCTCCGCCAACGACTTGGCACAGATATCCCCGCGTTCTACGTCGAGCACAACGCACCGCGTCTGGACATTCCTTCAACACGCCACCCCCTTGCGGATAGCGACACGGTCACCATCGTGCACGTGAGTCATTTCAACCAGTTGATGTGGGACTGCGGGACCGCCCGAACAGTGGTAATTGAGCACGGTGTGCCCGATCCGGGTGCGTTATACACGGGTCGGCTCCCCCGAATGGGAGCGGTGATCAACGACCCGGTACGACGCTGGAGGGTGACAGGAACAGATTTGTTGCCGCTATTTGCCGAAGTGGCACCGGTCGACCTTTTTGGTATGGGAAGTTCCGGACTAGATGAGCGATTTGCCGACGACCCGAGCTACCGTCCACCGTCCCATCCCATTAACACCCACGGCGATCTTCCCAATACGGCGATGCACGCAGAGCTAGCGCAACGCCGGTTGTATATCCATCCTCTGCGTTGGACTTCGCTTGGGCTTTCTTTGCTGGAAGCCATGCATTTAGGTATGCCGGTTGTGGCTCTCGCCACAACAGAAGCCATCCGCGCGGTACCACCCGAAGCGGGGGCGATATCAACCAACGTCGACGACCTTATTGGAGCAGCGCGTCGACTTATTGACGACCCAGACGAGGCGCAGCACAAGGGGCAGGCTGCTCGCGCTTTTGTTCGTGAACACTACGGGCTCGATAACTTCCTCGCCGCATGGACTCACCTTCTCGAAGGAGCAAGCACCCCAACCCGTGCGCTGCTCACCAACGCCATTACTGAAAGGGCATATCAATGAGAATTGCAATGATCTCAGAACATGCCAGCCCGTTAGCAGCTCTCGGCGGGGACGACGCCGGTGGCCAGAACGTCCACGTCGCCGCCCTATCAACTGCTCTGGGAGCGCGGGGGCACGACGTCACTGTTTACACTCGGCGGGATAACAGCGAATTACCCACCCGCGTTCAACTGGCACCAGGTGTTGAAGTAGTGCATATTACGGCAGGGCCAGCGGAACCGGTCCCGAAAGATGAATTACTGCCGTTCATTCCGGCTTTGGCCTCTGGCATTGCTGAACGGTGGCAACATCGACCGCCCGAAATTGTTCACAGCCACTTCTGGATGTCTGGTCTTGCTGCACTGGCAGCGGCGGAGATAGTGCCGACGCCAATACCGGTCGTTCACACATTTCACGCGCTTGGGGCTGTAAAACGGCGGCACCAGGGCGCCAGTGATACCAGCCCGGAAGCACGTCGCTGGTTAGAACCACGAGTGGGCCTGCGCAGTGACCACATCATCGCGACGTGCTCAGACGAAGCCTTCGAGTTGAAGGTCATGGGCGTACCGCCAGCGCGTATCTCTGTGGCACCGTGCGGTGTAGACCTGGAGCTATTTCAGCGCATCGGCCCGACAGAACGTCCGGGTAAGGCTCACCGAATCGTCAGCGTTGGTCGTCTAGTTCCTCGAAAAGGGATGGATTTGGTGATCGAAGCGATCGCGCGCTTGAGATCAGAAGGAATCACCGACGTCGAATTGGTCATCGTGGGAGGTGCTGGAGATGCTGCCAGCACAGCGGAAAGCCCAGAAGCGCAGCGACTCCTCGCGTTAGCTCGCTCACTCAACGTTGACGATGCGATCGTTCTGCGTGGTCAAGTCACCCGAGCACAAATGCCTGCCGTGCTGCGTTCAGCCAGTGCCGTTGTTTGCGCTCCTTGGTACGAACCATTCGGCATTGTGCCGTTGGAAGCCATGGCCTGCGGTATTCCGGTTGTCGCCGCAAGTGTCGGCGGCCTGATCGACAGCGTTGTTGACGGTGTCACCGGGGTGCACGTGCCACCACGGGATCCCGAAGCAATCGCCAGCGCACTCGCTGGCCTGCTTCGGGACGACGCCCGTCGTATTCGACTCGGCACCGCTGGCCATCAACGGGTCACATCTCGCTACTCGTGGGAGCGTATTGCCGCTGATACAGAAACGGTCTATCGGCGAACAATTGCACGGAGTATTTCGTACACGCAGCGCGAGGTTCCGACGGAGGCGACATCCCGATGACTCTTCCCCAAACGTGGTCTACGCCGACCGCCCCACGCCTGCCCTCTCTTGGCGCGGCCCACATTGCCGCGTTGCGGCCCGTACTGCGTGCGCTGGAAAGCCACGCGGATCGGCTAGATGCCTGGGGCATCGAACTGGCCAATCGTCTGATTCTGGGGTCACGTTTGCTCGCAGCAGGCAACGGAGGCTCCGCGGCCGAGGCACAGCATCTGACCGCCGAACTGGTGGGCCGTTTCGACCACGATAGGCGGCCTTTTTCTGCCATCGCGCTTCACGCCGACACCTCCAGCGTTACCGCAATCGGCAATGACTACGGTTTCGAGCACATCTTTGCCCGGCAGGTAGTTGCGCATGGACGCCGCGGCGATGTGCTTTTTGTCCTCTCCACCAGCGGCGAAAGCCCAAATCTGTTGCGAGCTGTTGAGGCGGCACGAGCGATCGGCATAACAACACTTGCGCTCACAGGCAACGGACCCAATTCGCTGTCCACTGCAGCCGATGATGCCATCGCGCTCTCCGGCATTTCGGCAAATGTCCAGGAAGCGCAATTGGTGGCGCTCCACGCCATCTGCCGTTCATTTGACGCCGTGGTTGACGCAGCGGAGGAAGGAAGGGATTTGTGAGAATACTCGTAGTTGGCGATGTCCTTCTGGACGCGGATATAACTGGCAGCGCAGAACGACTCAGTCCCGACGCACCTGTACCCGTCGTCGAGGTAGGGGCAATAAGTCACCGAGCCGGAGGCGCCGGGCTGGCAGCCACCATCTTGGCCCGGGACGGACACGCTGTCACTTTGGCAACAGCTTTAGGAGACGACTTCGGAGCTGCGACGCTGAGGACTCAACTCAGTGACATCGCTCTCATCACTTGCCCCTCTAATGCACCGACACCGACAAAGACGCGGGTGAGAGCCGCAGGGCATGCCGTAGTGCGCTTCGACGAAAATTGTGGAGCTGCGCCTACCCCTCAGGTTTCCGCGGAGATCATTCAGGCTGTCCGGCAGGCTGATGCGATTCTGGTTGCCGATTATGGGCGCGGTATTACTGCGGACAACGACCTGCGCAGTGCGCTGCTTGAGCGCGGTCGTGCTGTTCCTGTTGTGTGGGACCCTCACCCAAAAGGAACAGACCCGGTGGCCACTACCTGGGTTGCAACCCCGAATTTAGCGGAAGCCATCACCGCCGCTCCGACGGCAGCGCGCGGAATTGAGGCAGCATCGGCCGCCGCTCGTGTATTGCGGTCTCGGTGGGGTTGTGGCGCGGTCGCCGTCACACTCGGCGAGCGTGGCGTTCTCCTTGATACTGGCGGGTCCTATCCGCAGGTCATCTCGGTTCCACCCGTTGCCACGGCAGATCCGTGCGGTGCTGGCGACAAGTTCGCAGCTTCTCTCGTTTCCGCGCTCGGCCAGAGCGTCCCACTTGACGCTGCGGTGCAGCGGGCCGCGCGAGACGCATCCGCCTTCCTTGATGCTGGCGGAATTCTTTCCCTTGAATCCCCGTCCCATCAGGACACCATTCTTGGAGAATCTCCAACCGCATCTGGCAGAACACACTCCGAGGCGGAGCGGGTTGTTCAACGGACGCGCGCACGCGGTGGGACGGTTGTCGCCACTGGGGGCTGCTTTGATCTTCTTCACGCCGGACACGCTCGAACTCTCTTCGCGGCACGAGCCCTCGGAGACTGCTTAGTTGTCTGCCTGAACTCAGATAGCTCCGTTCGACGCCTTAAGGGGGTCGAACGGCCCATTGTCGACCAGGCAGACCGGGCCGACCTGCTGAGCGCGCTGGAATGCGTCGACGGTGTGGTGATTTTTGACGAAGACACACCGGAGAAAGTTCTCGGGTTACTTCAACCCGACATTTGGGTAAAAGGAGGCGACTACTCATCGGACGAACTACCGGAGGCGGCGCTTCTTGCCTCATGGGGCGGCACAGTAGTGACCGTTCCCTACCATCCTGGACGATCCACAACACGGCTTGCGACAGCCCTGGCCCGGGTCAGTTAAGCACTTATCCGCTTACTGAACAA
>DASYMY010000725.1:0-5815 GCA_036008825.1 Glaciihabitans sp. | reverse complement strand
CAGGGAGTCAGCCCGTTCTACTGGTCGGCCGCCGTGCCCGTCGAAGCCTTCGACCCGGTCGCCGCCATTGTTCTCACCGCGGGGGCGGTTGTGATGCTCGCGATAGCGGCCATCCTGTTCCGTCAGAGAGACCTACGCATCTGAGAAAGTTGCGGTCGGAGACATCCGCTGGAAACACAGCATTGCTAGGCTGGGCGCACAATCGAATATCGGGCCGCACACGCGATGCGGGAGAGCTCAAGAATCACCGACCCCGGTGGTGCTCGAGCACCGAAGGAGCAAGCCTCCCTGCCAATCTCTCAGGTCTACGTACCGCATCGAACTGGCCACTCTGAAAAGTGGAGCTGTTATGAGCTCCCGCCGAAGGTGAAAGTCGTCCGCGGACGGTGAAACTCTCAGGCCAATGACAGAGGGGGAGTTCTTGCCCAAGCAGCCCTCGCGCGCCAGGAGAACTCCGTGACCGATACAACCGAACCGCCCACCGGCGCCACTGCGCCCGAAGAGCGACGTTCGCCCCTGCACGACGCCCACGTTGCCGCCGGGGCCAGCTTCACCGACTTCGCTGGCTGGCAGATGCCAGTTAGCTATGGCTCCGACCTCGCTGAGCACCACGCCATCCGCACCGCCGCTGGCCTGTTTGACCTGTCCCACATGGCCGAGATTTACCTGGTCGGGCCCGAGGCGGCTGCAGCTCTTGACTACGCCCTGGCTGGAAAGATCTCGGCTACCGCCGAAGGGCAGGCCAAATACAGCCTGCTGCTCGCCGAATCCGGCGGCATTGTGGACGACCTGGTGGTGTACCGCACAGGCGACGACCGATTCCTGGTGGTCGCCAACGCCTCCAACCGCGCTGCTGTTGCCAGCGAGCTTGTTGCTCGGGCGCAGAACTTCGACTGCGAAGTCTTTGATGAAAGCGACGACATCGCCCTCATCGCCATCCAAGGGCCCAAAGCGTTCGAGATTCTGAGCCAAGTCCCCGGTTTCTCGGTCGACGGCCTCGACACCATCAAGTACTACTGGAGCCGCCCCGGTACCTTCGGCGCGGACGGCGAACACGAAGTGCTAGTCGCTCGCACCGGATACACGGGGGAGGACGGCTACGAACTCTACGTCGCGCCCGATGCCGCCACCGAACTGTGGGAGGCACTGCTGGAGACCGGCGCAGGTAGTGGCCTGGTTCCTGCCGGGCTCGCTAGTCGTGACACCCTGCGCCTTGAAGCCGGTATGCCGCTCTACGGCCACGAGCTTGACGTCAATACCTTCCCCGTTCAGGCCGGTCTCGGCCGAGTGGTGAACCGCACTAAAGAGGGCGACTTCGTTGGCCGAGCCGCGGTCGAAGCTGGGCCAAAAGAGACCGCCCGTGTTCTGGTGGGACTCGTCAGCGAAGGCAAACGTGCCGGCCGCGCCGGATACCCCGTCTTCGCCTCCGCCGAAGGTGGCGACCCCGTCGGAATTATTACCAGCGGCGCTCTGTCGCCAACGCTCGGCTACCCGATAGCGATGGCGTACGTTGACCCGGGCGCCGCGACATCCGCCTCCCTATTTATTGACGTGCGTGGCAAAAGGATCGCCGCAACGCTCACACCCCTTCCGTTCTACAAGAGAGAGTCCCGCTGATGGCTGACAAAACCACACTCCAGTACACCGCCGAGCACGAGTGGGTACTCGTTGACGGCGACACCGCCACCGTGGGAATCACCGAATACGCCGCCGACAAGCTGGGCGACGTGGTTTATGTTGACCTGCCCGAGGCCGGAACGGATGTCAGCAGTGGCACCGTTGTGGGCGAAATCGAATCCACTAAGTCTGTGGGGGAGTTGTTTGCCCCCATTAGCGGCACGGTTGTTGAAGCAAACCAGGCCGTCATTGACGCCCCCGAATTGGTCAACAGTGACCCATTTGGTGAGGGATGGCTGATCAAGGTGTCCTTCGATGCGCTGCCCGAACTGCTCAGCTTCGACGAGTACTCCGCGTTGGTAGCCGAGTAATGCCGTTCGGATTTCAGGAACGCCACATCGGAACGGATGCCGCTGCGCAGCAGGTCATGCTTTCCGCCGTCGGCTACAGCTCGCTTGAGCAGTTGGTGGACGCAGCAGTACCGGCTTCCATCCACGTGCAGCCGATTGAGAACTCGATCATTCCGGCGGCGGCCACCGAGCGTGATGCCCTCCGCGAATTGCGGGAGATGGCCTCTCGCAACACGGTTCGCCGCTCCATGATCGGTCTTGGCTACTACGACACCATCACGCCCGCCGTGATCAAACGCAACGTGCTGGAAAACCCGAGCTGGTACACGGCGTACACCCCGTATCAACCGGAGATCAGCCAGGGCCGCCTTGAGGCGCTGATCAACTTCCAGACCATGGTCTGCGATCTGACCGGACTGACCACGGCAAACGCGTCGATGCTTGACGAGGGCACAGCGGTGGTTGAGGCCATGCTGCTTGCGCGTCGAGCGTCCAAGCTCAAGTCAACGATCTTTTTGGTTGACTCCGACGCACTCCCACAGACCAAGGCACTACTGGCGAACCGCTCGGCGGCCGTGGGAATTGAGCTGCAGGAAGTGGACTTCGCTTCCCTCACCGACCCCAGCTCATTGCCTGAAGCTTTTGGTGTTTTTGTGCAGTACCCCGGCGCCTCCGGTCGGGTCTGGGACCCGTCCGCGGTGATCAGCACCGTTAAAGCGGCGGGCGGCCTGGCCGTCGCGGCCGCCGACCTGCTCGCTCTCACCCTGATCACGTCTCCAGGGGAGCTCGGTGCGGACGTTGCGGTGGGTACCAGCCAACGTTTTGGTGTGCCCATGGGCTTCGGTGGACCCCACGCCGGTTACATGGCGGTGCGCGCAGGGCTAGAACGTCAACTACCCGGACGCCTGGTGGGTGTTTCCCAAGACGCCGACGGGCACCCCGCTTACCGGCTGTCGCTTCAGGTGCGCGAACAGCACATCCGCCGCGAAAAAGCGACCTCGAACATCTGCACCGCACAGGTGCTTCTGGCCGTAATGGCCTCAATGTATGCCGTCTACCACGGCCCAGCCGGGCTCAAGCGAATCGCCCAACGGGTTCACCTCAGCGCTCAGGTCTTCGCGCAGGATGTGGTCAGCGCTGGTCTCGAAATCGAAAGTGACTCCTTCTTCGACACCGTCCGTGTTGTCACTCCCGGTCGCGCGGCCGACATCGTTGAGAACGCTCGCCTGGCGAACATCAACCTGTACCAGGTCGACGAAAACATTGTGCAGGTCAGCTTCGACGAGGTTTCTAGCGTCGACGGGCAGCTTGGCCTCGCTGAAGCATTTGGGTTTGCCAGCCGCGATGAGTTCGACATTCTCACTTCTTCGCTTCCGCTAACCCTGGAGCGCACTAGCGAGTACCTCACGCACCCGGTGTTTAATACCCACCGGTCAGAGACGGCCATGATGCGTTACCTCAAGTACCTGGCCGATAAGGACTACGCCCTGGACCGCGGCATGATTCCGCTCGGCTCCTGCACCATGAAGCTCAACGCCGCCACCGAGATGGAATCCATCACGTGGCCCGAGTTCGCTGGGCTTCACCCGTTCGCTCCGGAAGCCGACGTTGAGGGCTACCTCACCCTCATCGATCAGCTGCAGCTGTGGTTGGCCGAGGTCACCGGATATGACTCCGTCTCCCTGCAGCCCAACGCGGGAAGTCAGGGCGAGTTGGCCGGACTTCTGGCCATTCGGGGCTACCACCTCTCGCGGGGCGACGAGCTGCGAACGGTCTGCCTGATCCCGTCCAGCGCCCACGGCACCAATGCTGCCAGTGCCGTGTTGGCCGGAATGAAAGTGGTTGTTGTTGCCACCGACGACCTCGGCAACGTAGACGTCGACGACCTCAAGGCGAAAATCGCGCTGCACGGAGATACCCTCGCCGCGCTGATGATCACCTACCCCTCCACTCACGGGGTATACGAGCACGAGGTTGGCGCAATTTGTGCCGCGGTGCACGAGGCTGGCGGTCAGGTCTACGTAGATGGTGCAAACCTCAATGCGGTTCTTGGTTACGCCCGCTTTGGGGACTTCGGCGGAGATGTGTCCCACCTCAACCTGCACAAAACCTTCTGCATCCCGCACGGAGGTGGTGGGCCCGGTGTTGGACCGGTTGCCGCCAAAGCGCACCTGGCCCCGTTCCTCCCCGGTCACCCGATGGCGCAACGGGATTTGATCGCCCACCGCGACGAGGCCGAGCTGCCCGCTCACAAAAACATTGTCAGCGCAGCGCCCTACGGCAGCCCTAACATTCTGCCAATCTCGTGGGCGTACGTGCGCATGATGGGTGCCGATGGTCTCAAAGCGGCCACCGGTGCTGCGGTGCTCGCGGCGAACTATGTTGCCGCGCGCCTGCGCGATCACTACCCGGTCCTCTATGCGGGGGACAACGGACTGGTTGCCCACGAATGCATCCTTGACTTGCGACCGCTAAAGGAAGCCACCGGTATCACCGTCGACGACGTCGCCAAACGTCTTGTCGACTACGGCTTCCACGCGCCCACCATGTCGTTCCCCGTCGCGGGAACGTTGATGGTTGAGCCAACCGAGAGCGAAGATCTTCCCGAGATCGACCGGTTCATCGACGCCATGATTGCAATTAAGAATGAAGCGGATGCCGTCGCCGCCGGCCGTTGGCCCGCCGACGACAACCCGCTCCAGGGTGCACCCCACACCGCGCAGTCGGTGATTGTGGGGGAGTGGGCTCACGCCTACTCGCGTGAGGACGCCGTTTACCCGCTGCCCGCGTTGATCCGTGGCAAGTATTGGCCACCGGTGCGGCGTATCGACAACGCCTACGGTGACCGCAACCTCGTCTGCGCATGCCCTCCAATCGAGGCGTTCGCGTAGAGGTCTTCGCGCCAGCACCACACCCGACACCCGTAGTGAGCCCACCTCACTGCGGGTGTTGTGCTTAACCCAGCAGAGTGGGGAAGGTTGCCGCAGCCCAGGGATAGCCCACAAAAATGGCGGCATCAATCACAAAGTGGGCAATCACCAGCGGCAGCACTCGGCCGTAGCGGGTGTACAGCCAGCCAAAGAGCAGCCCCATAGCAATGTTGCCAACGAACGCACCAATGCCCTGGTAGAGATGGTAGGTGCCGCGCAATAAAGCGGAGGTCAGAATGATCTGCCAACGCCCCCACCCGAGGTCACGCAAACGCGCAAAAAGGTAACCGACAACGATGATCTCTTCGGTGAGACCCGCGCGCAGGGCCGACAGCAGCAGAACGGGAATGGTCCACCAATAGGTTTCCGTCCCGCTGGGGTCAACCTGAACCGTGACCCCCAGGGCGCGCCCCGCCAGATACACCCCAATTCCGGGAACCCCAACAATTACCGCAAGCCCTAACCCTGACAGCAGGTCGCGGCCGGGGCGAGTGAAATCGATACCCAACCGGCCGAGGTGGGGCGAGGCGGATTGCCACAGCAAAAACGCCACCAACGCCACAGGCACCAGGTCGAAAAAGATCCCCAGCAGCTGATAAATGAGATCAAACGTTGGTCGCGCACTCAACGATCCATTCAACGTTGTTGACTGCTCGCTTAACGCGATTTCTTGCGTGAGCCGGTTCGTAATTGACACCACAGAATAAACGGCGGATGCCCCCAGCGACAGGCCCAACACCAGAAGGATCTCCACGCGGATGCGCGAGCGCGACAGAGTTATTACGGGACTGAGGTCCCTAGTATCTGCCGTCATCGGGTGGCATCCGCTGGTGAGTTCCGCTTCATCTTCTGTATCGTACGCCGCCAAAAGTGAGGTAATTCTGGGGTAAATTCGAGAGTCACGCAAAATAACTGCGC
>DASYMY010000724.1:0-1547 GCA_036008825.1 Glaciihabitans sp. | reverse complement strand
ATCGTCCACTGCCCGCCGTTGCGGGCGAACTCGAACGTGCGGGTGGCGACCGACTGCTCCGGCCGAATGTCCTCTGGCAGCGGGAGCAGATCGGCGGGCACCCTGGTCGGATCGGCTGCGTCACTCACGACGTCGAAGCGCATCACCTCGCGAGTCTTGTCCTCATCGAACGGGTCACCTGGCACGTCGTCCATCACGTTGCGTAGCACTATCTTCGACCCGACGGGATAGCGAGAGAAGTCAACCACAACTGACAACCGCTCTGACGGTGAGAGCTCGAAGTCGGGCACGGACACCGGATGGGGCAAAAAGCCGCCTTCGGTCTGGACAACGGTGAACGGCTCTCCGGTGCTCAGCTTGAAGCGGTAGACGCGGGCGTTGGAGCCATTCAGGAACCGGAAGCGATACTTTCGCCGAGTCACCTTGAAGAAAGGCTTGGGTGTGCCGTTCACCAAGATCACGTCACCGAAAACACCTTGATCAAGTGGACGGAGCGCGTCATGTCGCGGGTACACGATCGAGCCGTCGGCCAGGAAGAACTTGTCCTGGATTGTAAGCGGCACGTCGAACTGTCCCTTGGGCAGCGGTAGGAGATCCTCGGCGTCGCTGGTCACTATGTAGTTCCCGGCCAAACCCATGTAGACGTTGTGGCCGGTGTCATGAATGGAATGATCGTGGTACCACAACTGTGCCGGCGCGTGCAGGCCCGGATAGTAGTAGTCCTTGTACTTGCCGGGTTGGATAAGATCAAGCGGGTGTCCGTCGCTGGTGGCCGGAACGTCGCCTCCGTGCAGATGAGTGCTTACTGGCACCTTTAACGCGTTGTGCTGCCGAACGCGGACGTCCCTCCCCTGTCGCTGCACGATGGTGGGGCCGGGCACGACACCGTTGTAGGTCCACACCGGCGTCGGGCGCAGCCCTGGAATGATCTGCACGCTCGCTTCTCGCTGCGTGATCTCGTAGTAGTCGGTGGTCGCATCTCTCCGTGTCGGCTGCAGCACCGGCGGTATACGTAACGGCACTGCGAAGGAAGCAACCCGGGGGCTGTCCACCGGCTGTTCCAAGAACCACTCCGACACGCTGGCCGAAGCCCGCCCCACCGGCACCGCAGCGGCGGCGCCCGCAAGTAGGCCGAACCTGATCAGGTCACGTCTGTCCATGCTTCCCCCCGGAAGAAAGGCGGGCCCCCCTGACATCGCCCGCAGTAGGACTACTATGAGCGAAGGGCAGATTGGTTGCAATCCCCAATCTCATGGGAAAAACCGCTCCGCTGACTCGCAGCTAGCGGGGGTCAAAACACGGTTGTCTACGTTGTGCGGAAGGCTGTCTTGTGGGTCTCGGCGAACTCACGGTAGCTCCGTGCCGGCCGACCCAGCACCTCTTGTACCGAGTTGGCCACAGTCGCCGCGTGGCCTGCTCGAATCACCTGATACAGATTGACCACGCCGTCGGCGACAAAATCGGGCATACCGCCGCCGGTCAACCGGGCGCGGTACTCCTCAGCCGGCAGATCGACATAGGTCACCGGGCGGCCGATGACGTCAGAC
>DASYMY010000723.1:0-1626 GCA_036008825.1 Glaciihabitans sp. | reverse complement strand
CGTCGCTGACAATGCGGTGGTGATCGATCTGTCGCCCATGAAAGGGGTGCGTGTCGACCCCGAAACGCGGATCGCCCGGGTGCAGGCCGGGGTTCTGCTCGGCGAACTCGATCGGGAAACGCAGGCTTTTGGACTGGCGGTACCTTCCGGGATTGTCAGCACCACGGGTGTCGCTGGACTGACGCTGGGTGGCGGGATCGGCTGGATCATGCGCAAGCACGGCCTGTCTATCGATCAACTAGTCTCGGTCGACCTCGTGACAGCCGACGGGGAGTTCGTGCGGGCCAGCGCGGGGGAGAACGCCGAGCTCTTTTGGGGAGTCCGCGGGGGCGGAGGCAACTTTGGGATCGTCACGGAGTTTGAGTTCCGTTGCGTTGCGCTGGGCACGCGGGTGCTGGGTGGGCCCGTGATCTGGCCAATGCAGCAATCTGCCGACGTGCTCCGGTTCTATCGCGACTGGGTCGCGGATGCTCCGGACGAACTGATGACGTTGGTGATCCATCGAAAGGCGCCCGCCCTGCCGTTTATCCCTGAGGACCTGCGCGGCAAGCCTGTTGTGATTGTTGTCTGCTGCTGGGTCGGTGACGTCGATGAAGGGGAGAAGGTCATCCGGCCGCTCCGGGAGTTCGCGAATCCCGTCGTTGACCTATGCCAGCCGACGTCCTACCTGGCGCACCAGGCCATGTTTGATCCGTCGTTCCCTCACGGTCGGTGGTACTACTACAAGAGTTGCGATGTTGCCGAGCTCACCGACGAGATCATCGACATCACCGCCGAGCATTCCCTGCAGGTCGGATCGCCGCTGACATCCTTTCCCATTTGGCAGAGGGGCGGCGCCGTAGGCCGCATCGGCGAGGAGGACACCGCGTTCAACGGCCGCGCTGCGGGATTCACCTTCAACATCGGCGCCTGCACCGAAGGCAGTGAGGGATTCGAGGCTGAGCGCGCGTGGGTGCGCGAGTTTTGGTCGGCGCTGGAGCCGTGGCATCAAGGCGTCTACGTGAACTTTCTCGACGACGAAGGTGCCGACCGAGTCCTGCAGGCATACGGCCCCGCTAAGTGGGCCAGGCTGCGAAGTCTCAAACGCGCCTGGGACCCGACCAACTTCTTCAAGCTAAACCAGAACATCTCCCCAGACTGAGCGAACCTACTGCGGTTCAGCGCTACGGCGATGTTCGCGAGATAACTGCAGGTAGGTAGCGGCATTGGCGGCTAGATGGGCGACCTCGTCTTCCGTGAGGCTGCGACGCACTTTCGCTGGAACCCCAGCAACAAGGGAGCGAGGAGGAATGACCGTTCCCTCCAGCACCACAGATCCGGCGGCGATCAATGATTCTCTTCCGACAACCGCGCGGTTCAACACGGTGGCGCTCATCCCAATCAGGCATCCGTCTTCCACCGTGCAACCGTGAAGCACTGCTGCGTGGCCAACACTTACCAGCTTGCCAACAACTACGGGGGATCCGGGATCGCAGTGAACCGTCACGTTGTCCTGAATATTCGACCCAGCACCGATGCTGATCGAGTCCCGGTCTGCTCGCAAAACGGCGCCATAAAAGACACTTGCGTCAGCTGCGAGTGTGACCTGACCGATGAGCGTTGCCGTTGGCGCGACAAAAACGGTCT
>DASYMY010000722.1:0-4010 GCA_036008825.1 Glaciihabitans sp. | reverse complement strand
AACAACCAGCTCACGGTCTGCAGCCCGGTGTGCGGATGCGGCGGAACATCCATCCCATTGGTACGCGCCACCGCGTCTGGCCCGTAGTGATCAACAAAACACCACGCGCCGATCAGGCTGCGGGCCCGCTGCGGCAGGGTGCGGCGCACCTCCATGGCACGCGGGCCTCCCAGCGGAACATCCCGCGGCTCAAGCAACTCAAACCCCGTCTGGTCGGCGTTCTCGCAGACCAGCTCCGGCGGTTTTGTCTCGAGGTTGCTCATGGGGAAATCGTAACCCCGACCTCAGACGCGGCGCGCTCAGCGCACCCAGCTTCAGCGCACCCGCACCAGCAGATCGCCCACCTCACAGTCGAGCGCCTCACAAATCGCAAACAGTGTCGAGAACCGGATCGCCCGCGCCCGATCGTTTTTCAGCACCGAGAGGTTGACGATACTCACCCCCACCAGCTCGGATAGCCGGGTGAGAGTCATCCGCCTCTCTTCTAATAATTCGTCCAGTCGACAGCGGATGCCGGTGAGCTCGGCATCTTCATTGCCCATCTAGACCAGGCCCTTGGTGTCGTCGTGAAGACGCTCGTTGTCGTTTTGCAATTTCTCGCCGTACTGGAATGCCGCGGCGAGCACAAAGAGAGCGAGGCCTACCCAGATGGGCCAGAAGTCGATAAACGCCGCGCCGGAGGGGGTGGGCCAGCCGACATCCAGTGCTGCGTCGGCGGCCTCGTCGTTGGTGTAGGTCCAGCCGGTGACGGTGAGGGCTTGAGTGGCGGCGAGGTTGTCGCCAATCGCAAAGCAGATTTGCCAGATGATGCCGCCAAGAACAATGGATGCCGCGGCCATCTGCACGGCGCGCGTCATCGCCTCGCGGAACGGGTCGCGGTTCATCACGCGGGTGCAGAGAGTCGCGACGGCGATTCCCACAAGAACATTGGTGAGGCCCTGCGAGAAGTGGCCGCCGGCGATCCAGAGCCGTGCGGTCATGTCGAGACCGGTCAGCATCACGTCCGCTGACTCGAAACCACCGCCCACAATCTCGGCGGAGGGGCCCTCCGTGATTTCCACACCCTCGTTGACGTCGGGGAAAAACGGCCTCACGGGGAGGCTGACCGCGATGGCGGCGTCCGAGGCCAGCGTGCTGACAACCCCAATGATTGTTCCCAGGGCTGAGGCTGCAACCCAGAGCAAGCTGATGACGTAAGTCACTCGCACGGATCCCCAGCCGGGGCGCTTCCAGCGGGGAGTTTTTACTGCGGGTGTAGAAGCTGAACTCATCAGTGCGAGCCTTTCGAAGAGTTGAGGATGTAGTTGAAGGCAAGCCGCATTTAGATCAGCCCCGTGGTGTCACGCCGGAGCCGCTCGGTCTCGCGCTGCAACTTGTCGCCGTACTGAAACGCTGCAGCGAGAACGAAAAGTGCGATGCCCACCCAGACTGGCCACAACTCGATCGTGCTCAGACCCGCCGGTATTGGTGGACCAAGATATCGAGAGCCGTCGACGGGTGAGACATCGCCGGGAAAGGTCCAGGTCACTGAAGCAAGAGTCTGCTGGGCGGCCATCGTGCTGCCAACGGCCGAGAGGACCTGCCAGGCCATACCGCCCGCCGCGATGGCGATTGCGGTGACTCTCACGGTGCGTGTCATCGCTGCGTGGAACGGGGCGCCGCTGATGACCCGCGAACATAGGGAGGCGATGGCAATGCCAATCAAGATAAAGGTGACACCTTGAACAAGGAAGCCGCCCGCTATCCATAGCCGAGCTGCCATGTCGAGGCCAGATATCGACACCTCGGCCTGCGTGAAGCCTCCGCTCAGAATCTGGGCTCCTGAATGCTCGGGGTTCTCCATGTAAATGTCTCCGGGCGAGAAATAGTGGCCAACGGGGATTCGGACGGCTATTCCTGACTCGCTCGCCAGCGTGCTCACAACACCAACGATTGTTCCGAGGGCAACCGAGGCGATCCAGAGCAGGCTGATGAGGTAGGTCCACCGGAGTGGGTTCCATCCGGAGCGTTTTAGCGTTGGTTCGGGCACTGAACTCATCAGGAAAGACCTTTCACCTCGGGGCCATATCGACAATCGTTAACATAACGCTTATCGATAAGTTAAAACAAGTGCTGACGAGAAAGCCAGGCGCTGAGGCATCCGCTCTGCTCTCACGCCCACGGCGAACAAAGGCACAAAGCGGGGGAGGGCTAGCTAGTCTCTTTGTAACGGAGCCGACCCCCTGCCCGGCACCGGAGGAGATAAAGATGTTTGAGAGATTTACAGACCGCGCACGACGCGTCGTCGTTTTGGCTCAAGAAGAAGCCAAGATGCTCAACCACAACTACATTGGCACTGAGCACATCCTGCTTGGGCTGATCCACGAGGGCGAGGGTGTTGCGGCGAAGGCTCTAGAGTCGCTGAACATTTCTCTCGACTCTGTGCGGGAGCAGGTCCAAGACATTATCGGCCAGGGTCAGCAGCAGCCGACCGGCCACATTCCCTTCACGCCTCGTGCGAAGAAGGTACTTGAGCTGTCCTTGCGTGAGGCGCTGCAGCTCGGTCACAATTACATTGGCACGGAGCACATCCTGCTTGGCCTCATCCGCGAGGGTGAGGGTGTGGCAGCGCAGGTGCTCGTCAAGCTGGGTGCCGATCTGAACAAGGTTCGTCAGCAGGTGATCCAGCTTCTCTCTGGCTACCAGGGCAAGGAGGCTGTCGCAGTGGGCGGCAACGACGCGGCACCCGACAAGGGCTCGCAGATCCTCGACCAGTTCGGACGTAACCTCACCCAGGCCGCCCGAGATGGCAAACTCGACCCCGTTATCGGGCGCGAGAAGGAGATGGAGCGCGTAATGCAGATCCTCTCCCGCCGTTCCAAGAACAACCCCGTCCTGATCGGTGAGCCCGGTGTGGGCAAGACCGCTGTTGTTGAGGGATTGGCTCAGGCCATTGTCAAGGGCGATGTGCCCGAGACGCTGAAGGACAAGCAGCTGTACTCGCTTGACCTCGGTTCTCTGATCGCCGGTAGCCGTTACCGCGGTGACTTTGAGGAACGCCTCAAGAAGGTCACCAAGGAAATTCGCACCCGTGGCGACATCATCGTTTTCATCGACGAAATTCACACCCTTGTTGGTGCAGGAGCTGCAGAGGGCGCTATCGACGCGGCCTCTATCTTGAAGCCGCTTCTGGCTCGTGGTGAACTGCAGACCATCGGTGCAACAACACTCGATGAGTACCGCAAGCACTTCGAGAAGGACGCCGCTCTTGAGCGTCGTTTCCAGTCGGTGCAGGTGCACGAGCCTTCGCTGCCGCACACCATCAACATCCTCAAGGGACTGCGCGACAAGTACGAGGCATTCCACAAGGTGTCCATCACCGATGGAGCCATCGTTGCCGCGGCGAACCTCGCCGACCGCTACGTTGCCGACCGCTTCCTGCCGGACAAGGCTATTGACCTGATCGACGAGGCCGGCGCTCGCCTGCGTCTGTCGATTCTGTCGGCCCCGCCGGAGCTGCGCGAGTTCGACGACAAGATCTCCGGTGTTCGTGGCCAGAAGGAAGCGGCCATCGAAGACCAGGACTTCGAAAAGGCAGCAAGCTTGCGCGACGAGGAGAAGAAACTCCTCGGCGAGCGACTGCGCCTTGAGAAGCAGTGGAAGAGTGGCGACGTTGGCGCCAGCGGAACCGTTGATGAGGGAATCATCGCCGAAGTTCTCGCGGCAGCCACCGGCATCCCCGTGTTCAAGCTCACCGAGGAAGAGTCCTCCAGGCTCATCTTTATGGAGCGTGCCCTGCACCAGCGGGTTATCGGTCAGGAAGAAGCCATCTCGGTTCTTGCCAAGACCATTCGCCGTACCCGTGCAGGACTGAAGGACCCGAAGCGTCCCTCCGGTTCGTTCATCTTCGCCGGCCCGACCGGTGTGGGTAAGACCGAGCTGGCCAAGGCGCTCGCCGAGTTCCTGTTCGACGACGAAGACGCCCTGATCTCCCTCGACATGAGCGAGTACGGCGAGAAGCACACGGTTTC
>DASYMY010000721.1:0-8432 GCA_036008825.1 Glaciihabitans sp. | reverse complement strand
AACATCGAGATGATCTCCACCAGCGAGATCCGCATCTCCGTGGTCACCCGCGCCGACACCATCCACGACGCCGTTCGTGTGGTGCACCACGCGTTCGACCTCGACGGAGACACCGTCGCGGTTGTGCACGGCGGAACGGGCCGCTAAGCCCTTCGCCGAATCTCTCGCTTGGCCCAGCGCTAAGCAACCACTACAGCTTGCCGGTTGTTACATCACACCGGCGAGCTGTAGTGCTATTAGCAGCAGTACGGAGCTGCCGTTGTAGAAGATGTGGGCCGTAATCGCCGCGCCCAACCGGCCGGTCACCACCACAACAACGCCGTTGACAACCCCCAGGGTCAGCGTGCCAAGCGCCAGGGTAATCAGCAGCGCTGGGTCGCTTGACTGATACAGGTGCAGCACCATAAACACGAGGGAGCTCAGCCCGATGGCGAGCACCGCGGCCCGCACCTTCACCCGCTGAACCTCAGACGGTGTGGCATCCGCTTCAGAAAAATTACGCAAAGCACGATTGCGGATGACACGCAGCAGCAGGCCTCGCAAAAAGAGTTCCTCGACGATGGGCGCGATGATGCCGGCGAAGAGCACGCCGTTGAGGGTGATCCAGAGGATATCGTCGCTGAGTGACAGATTGCTGGAGGTCGCGGGTTCGCCCGTGAGGAGGGCGGCGAGAGCGCCGTAGAAGACGGTCGCGATTTTGGCGGCGATGCCGATGCCGAGGCCGATGGCAAGGTCGATCCAGCGGAAGTGGAAGCCGAAGTCCGCGCCGAGTGTGCCGAGGCCACGGCGGCGGGACGCGACGATGAGCGTGGCGAGGAGCGCTCCGTAGCCGACAACGAAGGTGATCAGCTGAAAGGCGTTGAAGTCGAGGCCGGGAACCGACGCCCCAACCACGTTGGCGATGACAACCACCAGCACAAAAAGGCCGAGGCCGATGGCGACATCGCGCAGGCCCCAGCGCATTTGCGGCGACGGTTCGTAGTCGGTGAGGGCTGAGACGGGGGTTCTGGGGGAGGGCTCCACGGCTCTCACTGTACGGCCGATGGCAGTAACACTACGGAACACGAACGCTACACACCATAAACTGGTGCGGTCGCATCCCTCCCCAGACTAGGTAAAACACCATGACTTCCAGCTCAGGCGTACGTATCGGCGTTGTTGGCGCCACCGGACAGGTGGGCGCAGTCGTCCGCCGCCTCCTCGAGGAGCGTAACTTTCCAGTCTCGGAGATTCGCTACTTCGCCTCCGCGCGCAGTGCCGGAAGCACGCTGCCCTGGAAGGGCGAAGACATTGTGGTGGAGGACGCCTCCACCGCCGACCCCACCGGACTCGACATCGCCATCTTCTCCGCCGGCGCTACCACCTCTAAAGCACAGGCACCGCGGTTCGCTGATGCTGGTGTGCTGGTGATCGACAACTCCTCCGGCTTCCGGATGGACCCCGACGTTCCTCTCGTGGTCAGCGAGGTCAACCCGCACGCCATCGACCAGGCGCGCAAGGGCATCATCGCCAACCCCAACTGCACGACCATGGCCGCGATGCCGGTGCTGAAGGTTCTCCACGAAGAGGCAGGCCTTGAGCGTCTGATCGTTAGCACCTACCAGGCTGTCTCCGGTGCTGGACTCGTTGGTGGCGAAGAACTCCTCGAGCAGACCCGCGCCGCCGTCGCCCAAGACGCCATCGAGCTCGTGCACAGCGGCTCCGCCGTGACGTTCCCCGAGCCTTCCGCTTTCCCCAAGACCATCGCCTTCGACGTCATCCCAAAGGCTGGCAACTTTGTCGACGACGGACTTTTCGAAACTGACGAGGAGCAGAAGCTTCGCAACGAAAGCCGCAAGATCCTCGAACTCCCGGGCCTGTTGGTCAGCGGCATCTGCGTTCGAGTGCCTGTCTTCACCGGCCACTCCCTCGCCATCAACGCCGAGTTTGGTTCTGCCCTGTCCGTCGAGCGTGCCAAAGAACTATTAGCGGATGCCCCTGGCGTTGTGCTCACTGATGTTCCCACCCCCCTCGAGGCTGCCGGCCAAGACCCCAGCTTCGTCGGGCGTATTCGTAACGACGAGGGTGTCCCCGGAGGACGTGGCCTCGCCATGTTCATCAGCAACGACAACCTCCGCAAGGGTGCAGCGCTCAACGCGGTGCAGATCGCGGAGCTCGTCGCCACGAAACTGGTAACCGCGCAGTAGTCGCCGGTGGCCGTGCGGTAGTAGCCGTTCCCCGTGCGGTCGTAGCGTGCCCGGCGGGCGCCAACTCCCCGCCGGGTGCCGCAGCCGCCACCCGGCCCGGGATCGCCTGCAACCGCCTGCGCCTCTGACCCATTCAGACCAGAAACTCCTACATGAAATATATTCATTCGGAGATTTTTGAGAATTGGCCCTTTAGTAGGAGATTTTTCGCCCCAAAGCGGCAGATCTCCTACTGAAATTTGTTCATGTAGGAGATTTTCGAAGCCAGCGTAAGCGGATGCCAGTAACTGACGGCATTCGCGGCTACGCGCGTCGAATTCCCCGCGGGGGATACCTCAAAAGCTCCATAACAGTGGCTTCGGTTGACGCCCACCGGTGGATCACCTGGTTGTAGTCGAATCGCTGGCTTCGGAATCCCTGCCGGACGAGAAGCGAGTCTCGAGCCTTGTCGGCCCGAGGCTCGTGCCACTCGTCGCCGTCGAGCTCGATCACCAGCCACCCATCGATAAGTAGATCCACGTATCCGACTCCGCCGCCGGAACCAATCCCGGGGATGGGTGCTTGGGTTCTTATCTGATTCACCAGCGGTTCCAGCCGGAATCGCGCGAGAGACTCGAGCCCCGATGCCGCGGAGGCATCGCACCGGGTCAACAGTGGACGCAACCGTGCCGGTAGTAAGTCACCCAGCATCGGTAGGGCGGCTCTCGACAATGTTGAGTGGTGCAGTGCACTATCTAGGCAGGCAACGAATTGGTCAGCGGATGCCTGTCTGCCCAGGCAGATCAGAGCATC
Organism: Glaciihabitans sp.; assembly: GCA_036008825.1. Classification (GTDB taxonomy): domain Bacteria; phylum Actinomycetota; class Actinomycetes; order Actinomycetales; family Microbacteriaceae; genus Glaciihabitans. The sequence goes on along the minus strand of DASYMY010000721.1, from coordinate 5,454 downwards.
GATTACCGAGGCGCGCCAGGCGGGCTCGTCAGAACTCGGCGCTCGCTCAACTGCCCAATGGTGCACGATTGCCTCGCGCGGATACCGAGGTTGAGCGAAGGTGCTCATCGGCGAGGCGAGCGCCGCTTCTGTAACCCGGTAGTGCGGAGAAAACTGGAGGTGGAGGCGTCTATCCACACCGTCCCAGGTGCCCCTGCTGGAAAGCGCCGCGGCCGCGGTCAGCTTGCCGCCGTGAATGACGGCGGTAATTGCGTCCTGGCTTGCTGCGGCACTAGCCACCCACCCGCGTTTGACCCTGTGCAACGCCCCGCAGTGGAGCGCCCACCGAATTGACGCCTGGCTGTGCCCACGCCGCAGAAGATCACTAACCCGAACCACTTCCCCGAGGGCCGTGACATCGGCGAGCAGCCTGCTAGACATTTGCCCAGTATTGGCCTCTTCTGCCACCGCATCGTCAGTGACCCAAGCGAATGTGAGCGGATGCCACCAGCGCGGGCCTGTTGAGGAAACCGGGAAACCTCGCTCACGGCACCCAGCTGCCAGCTGACGGCAGCCCCCACGAGCCGACGCCCGCGAGGCTCCAAGCTTCTTGCCTCCGCTGACAAACTCCGCAAGGGTGGGCGAGCGTGACAGAAGGTCGTTTATGAGGAATGGGGTAGCCGTGAGTGCAGTAGTGGGGCCAATCGATGTCACCTTTACCGGCACTATCGGCGTAATGGTTAAAGGCGATCTGTGGTCGTGCGTCGAAGTGCCAGGATCCGTCGAACGGTTTGGCACTGGCAAAACAATCAAGGTGGTTGCACGAGTGGATGACGAGCCGTTGACGCTCTCGATGATGCCTACCGGCTTGGGCGGGCACATGATCTCAATCAGCGCGAAGCTGCGCAAGAAGTTGGGCAAAGAGATCGGCGACGAGGTAACCGTTCACCTAACCGAACGGCTGACCTAGACCGCGACCAAGACCAACACCGCGACCGCGACCAAGACCAACACCGCGACCGCGACCAACACCAAGACCAACACCAAGACTGAGCTCGGAGCAGATCAAAGGGCTGGCCGCGGTGACGCTTGTAATCGCGCGCCGGGCGCCGAGCTCAGGAGACGGCGACCCGCCGCCCGATACCACTGGGTAAAAAAGACCACCAGAAGCGCAAGCTCTAGAAGGTCGCCGCCGTAATACATCAGGACCCCACCAGGCTCTGCGGAGATGGCGGTTGTTCCTTGAGGCGGATGAGCATAGATGTACTTCGCGAGAATCGAATGACCCGCGATAGCGACAAGTAGCACCGCTGTTCGTAACGGAAAACCGACTGGATGTGGTGTCGGATCGACCGACACCAGCGAGGCTGTAAAGAGGTATCCCGCGATGAAGAAGTGGATCAGCAAGAAGTAATGGAACAGCGGATTGCTGAACATCATCGAGCTAAGTGGGCTGGCATAGACAAACCACAGTGAGCCGATGTTGATTGCCGCCGCAGGGATCGGGTGAGTTAGAAACCGCAGCGGCCAACTCTTGAGCAAGCGGGAGAGCCGACGTGCCGGATCAACAGAAAGCGTCCGCAGCGCCAAAGTGAGGGGCGCAGCGCAAACCAGAAGCAGTGGTGCGAGCATCCCAACCATCAGGTGCGTCGCCATGTGCGCGAAGAAGTCCGTGTGGGACCGCTCTGCAAGCGGACCCACCAACGTCAGCGCAACGACCATAAGTCCGAGCAGCCATAGAGCCACGCGGTAAATGGGCCAGCCACGTTTTTTCGAGCGAATTTCTATCACGGCGGATGCCACATACGCGACGGCAGCTGCCACCACTGGAAGAACAAGAATCAGCCCCAGGGTCAGAGTGACTGGTGCGTGAGTGGCGTGTGTGTCGAAATCGTCAATCACGGGAGCGCCGCCGGGCCTCGCGCAGGCTGAGCCCAATACCCACAGTAAGCAGGATCAGCCCAAACGCATTCCACGCGATGTCGTAGGGGAGAAGCTCAACCTCGTAGCGAACCTGGTGGATCCGAAAAACCTTATGGTCGACGATCCCATCCCACAGCTGAAAAAGGCCGGAGCCCACAAAGCACCCTGCCCATCCGGCTACCGGGGAAAAGGACTCGCGCCGCCGGGCATCAGCCAGCAGAAAGAAGCCCGCAACGAGGGCAATAAGCTCCGCCGAGTGCAGCAGCCCATCCGACAGCAACCCAATCTCTGGAGTGGCCCGGTCATAAAAATGGTGCCACCCCAAAATCTGGTGGAAAACAATCTCATCCACGGCGGCCATCACGGCAACGCCAATCAAAAATGCTGACCAAAACGACTTGTCCCGCAACAGCCTCGTTTTGGTTTTCTGTTCGACCTGGCTCATGGTGCACCCTTTCGACTAATTCGAGGGTAATCGCGCCACTAGTTCAGTAACACCCGGCCCCGACAACTCATCGCAGTACGTGCGACGACCGGTCATTGTCATGATGAGCGCGAGGGCGCTGCCCTGCACAAGGGGCCCGTCGCCTAGCGCGAGGTCGAGGTCGCTGGCTTCCAAACGAAGGCCCCGCACTCGACTACGAGCGACCACAACCATGTCGGTTCCGGCGTAGTAGCGCAGCAGCATCGCGAGAACGTCCGGAGGATACTCGCGCACAAATCCAAGCGGATGGCGGATGTCTTCACCGTGGACGACCATCTCACCCAACAGCGCAAGCCGAGGCAGGGGAGGGGACGTGCGACTCCCGACTGTCCGTCGGAACAGCTCAAGCGTTTCCTCGGCGGTAGACCCCAGCTGCTCTCGAAGGCGATCGTCAAGCTGTTTGTCAAAGTCGAACCGAGCGCGAACTACGCCCGCGAACCAGCGCGGTGCAGACACAGCACCGCTTACGGTCATGTGTGCCAGCACTTCTCGAACCGACAGGCCCGCGCACAACGATGGGGTAATCCACTGGTGCGGTTTCAGCGATCCAAGTTCGGCCGCTAACGCTTCTCGTTCGTGATCGATGCGGGCCCAGACTGACGCTCTCGACATGCCACCATCATTGCGTATTTGCTTTTATCGCCACGTGTATTTGCGCGACGGATGCCGACCTCGCCATCATTTGTCGTCGTTCCTCCGGCGGTAGTGCTGCATCGTGCTCGACAGGCGTCGATTTTGCCCTAGCGTTGTTCGAGTCGACACGATTAGAGGAAATCGAAGTTTATGAGCAGTACGTCAGTGACTCGAGCGCCGGACCGCAGCACTGAATCACCCGTGCGATGGCGGCAGCGCAGCGTGCTGGTGCGGGCGTGGCGGCTATGGCAGACTCGGCGCCCGACAACCTTCCGGGAGAAGGTCCGCTACAAGATGCTTCGAGACCATCGTCCGCTGATCGCAACGTTCGCCGACAAGGCCGCGGTGCGCGACTATGTCGCGGCGATCGTGGGGGAGCAGTATCTGCCGACTGCCCACGCGATTGTGGATGAGGGGGCCGGGCTCAGAGACATCCGCCTTCCGGAATCGTTTGTTCTCAAGCCCACCCATGGAAGTGGGGCCGCGATTGTGGTTTCGCAGTCCGCTCCCGCCGATGCTCGGCTGCCAACGGATGCGGGGAGTTGGCAATACAGTCACGTGCGTCCCGAGGCTGCGCCACTGGAGGATCTGGTGCGCTTGGGGGAGGGCTGGTTGGAGCAGCTGTACGGGCAGGGTCCGAACAAGGAGTGGGCCTATGGGGTCATTCCGCGCCGGCTGATTGTCGAAGAGTTTCTGCAAGGCCCGCAGGGGACGACCCCCGACGACTACAAGCTGTTCGTTTTTCACCAGGAGTGCCGCTACATTCAGGTGGACTCTGGCCGATTTGGGCGGCGGACGCAGGACTTTTTTCGTCCGGACTGGTCGCACCTGCCGTTAAGTGGCGGGCCGCCGTGGGCTGATCCTCAGCCGGATCGACCACAGCGCCTCGACGAAATGATTGACCTCGCGCAGCGCCTGGCGGTTGGTACCGATTTTGTGCGCGTTGACCTCTATAACGTCGGGGGCGAGATCGTTTTTGGGGAGCTCACCAGCTATCCGGCGGGCGGCGATAGTCCGTTTTATCCTGAGTCGTATAACGCTGAGTTCGGCCAAAACTGGACCGTCCCCAAGGCCTACAAATAAAGAGCCGGCCGTCCGTTCTGCTTTGCGCAGAATGGACGACCGGCGTAGTGGTCAGGGCTGGGGGTGAAGGGCTAGCTCCACGACCATGAGGCGAGAACGGACTCGGCGATCTCTACCGCGTCTTCGTCAGACTCGTCGACGTTGTAGGAGAAAGTCACAACGTAGGTCTGGTCGTCGTTGGTGAGGTAGTACTGGTGAACGCGGTACTCCACGCCCTCCAGGCTCATGTCGGCCGAGATGTGTGCTGACTCCGCCTCGGCAATTGTGAGGCGATCCAATACCTCGACGTTCGATGCGCCCGCGTCCTCAAGCTCGGCAACAACGGTCTCCTCGACCTCATCGGCGTCAAAGGCACCGGAGGGGCTGGGAATCACGTTGATGTTGTTCGCAAAGTCACCTGTCGCGGCGAGGTCAATCGCAACCGTGTCTGAACCGGGTGCGAGGGAGCTGTCTTGCTCCTCCCATCCCTCCGGAACGGAGTAGCTGTAGCCATCACCGGAGATGGTTGGTCCTGATGCGGCCGACGCATCAAGCTCGGGGGCTGCTGGGGAATCACTGGAGCATCCTGCAACGCCAAAGGCGAGCGTGAGTGCAAGAACGGACAAGGTGAGGGCAGGTTTACGACGCATGTCTAATAAAGTAGCGTCACCGCAATACCCAACAGGGGGATATCGGGGAAAATTCATTTCTGACAGACTATGCACTCGCTATGTTTGCGCTGAGAGAACGATCCACACTGCCTGGCCGCCCGTGATGATGAAGCGCTTCCTCTCGGTTAGGGTTGCAGCATGAACGCCAAGCCGAGAATAGTTCAGAGCCTCTCTGCTGCGATAGTAGGTCTCGTGCTATTGAGCGGATGTGCGGCGTTGGGATTGGGCGATAGCCAGCCTCCGGAGCCCACTGTGGTCGAATCCATTCCGACTCCGACTCGAATCGTTGAACCCATTATGGATTCGGGAGCGATCGAGCACGCGACGGGAGATGGCGAGTACTTGCCCGATGGCACTGTCCGGTATGTCGTTCAGGAAGATGACATCACAGGGGTGATTTGCGACCGCTTTGGTCTCAACGGAAACCAGCTCGTGTTCGAAGATGGCTCGTTAGGCAAAAACTGTTACTCCATGATTTACCCCGGCGATGTCGTGATTCTCTCCAGTGCCCTCTTGGCAGTTCCCGAGTAGTCAGCTGAGCCACCGGCGCTCGCGCTCGTTTCAACGGATAGGAGATCTCGCGTGGAATTTGCCGCCATCACCATGTCATTTGGGTTGCTGATCATCAGCGGCATTCTGGCCGTCATCGCGCGGATGTCTGCTCGCGACGAGCTGCCACTTAATGCTGAAATTGGGCTGCGC
>DASYMY010000720.1:0-9422 GCA_036008825.1 Glaciihabitans sp. | reverse complement strand
CCTGATTGTTGTGGATGGTCGACAGGATCTGGCCAGCGCCAAATCCCTCTGCAAGATCTTGCACACCACCGGCCTCAACGTTCCCCTGCTCCTTGTTCTCACCGAAGGTGGCCTCACCGCCGTCAGCGCGGACTGGGGAGTTGACGACGTTATTCTCGAATCCGCCGGACCCGCCGAGGTAGATGCCCGCATCCGCCTGGTGATTGGCCGAATGGTGCAAGACAAGTCGAGCTCCAAAATTCAGGCCTCCGGTGTTGTTATCGACGAGGCCAGCTACTCGGCGAAGGTGCACGGCCGCCCACTCGACCTCACCTTTAAAGAGTTTGAGCTGCTGCGCTTTTTCGCCACCCACCCCAGCCGGGTCTTCACCCGCGAACAGTTGCTGAGCGAGGTGTGGGGATACGACTACTTCGGTGGCACCCGCACGGTCGACGTGCACGTTCGACGCCTGCGCGCCAAACTCGGCGACCTCGAGTCGCTAATTGGCACCGTTCGCAACGTGGGATACCGCTTCAACGTGTACGAGGATGACAATGACCGCCTCTCCCCCCTCGATTCCTGAGTTCCTCCCGAATCTCATCAGCGCCGCCCGCACCACCGACGGCGCACCCCCGTTCTCGGATCAGAGCCTCGTTGACGTACGCACAGGGCAGCGCAGTGTTGTGGCTCTCGGCGAAGAGGCTGTCGCACTTGTCTCGCCCACCGAAGCAGAATTTGTTGTTCACCCGGATGCCCGTGGCCAAGGCCTTGGCACCCAGCTGCTCGAACAACTACTGGCGAACTCCCCGACCGGACTACTCATTTGGGCGCACGGGGATCACCCCGCCGCCCGCGCCTTGGCGGCAAGCCACGGGCTCGAAGCCGTACGTGAGCTGCTGCACCTGCGCGCCGAGCTCGATGACACCGCCGAAACGTCCGGTGTCGCGCCCGGCACAACGACCGAATTGCCAACCGAAACCCAGATCCGCCCGTTCCGAATTGGCCACGACGAGCCAGCCTGGCTAGAACTAAACGCCCGGGCGTTCTCCTCCCACCCGGAACAGGGTCAGGTCACCCGCGACGACCTCGACGAACTATTTCGCGAGAACTGGTTCAGCGCCGACGACTTCCTCGTGCTCGAAACAGACGGCACCATGGTCGGCTACTGCTGGCTCAAAATCGACGCGGGCGAGGGCGAGTTTTATGTGGTGGGGGTAGACCCCGCAGCACAGGGCTCAGGGTGGGGTCGGATTCTGACCCGGGCGGGGTTGGCGCGGTTGCGGCAGCGAGGCATCCGCTCCGCTCATTTGTATGTTGAGGGTGAGAATACGGCGGCCGTTAAGTTGTATCGGTCGTTGGGGTTTAGTGACGACTCAATTGACATCCAGTACCGCGGGCGCTGAGCTGGTGCGGCTGCGCCGGTCACGAAACAGTGTCACGCCGATGCTGGCAACGCTGACGCAGATCAGGGCCACAATTTCTCGCCAGCCGAGGCCTTGACCCAGGATCAGTAGACCGGCGAAGGCCGCTGCGGCCGGTCCGAAGCTTGACATCACCCCAAAAACGCGGGTGGGCAGCCGCCGCAGGGCTTCCATTTCGAAGGCGTAGGGCAGCACGCTTGAGAGCACCGCAACTCCCACAAAAATGAGCAGAACGCTGGGTTCGGTGAGGGCTGCGCTGGCGCCGCTGAGTCCGAGTGGGGCCGTGAGGATGGCGGCGATGGCCAGGGCAACCGCGAGCCCGTCCGTGCCGGGGATCGCCCTACCGACGCGTGCGCTGGCGAGGATGTAGCCGGCCCAGAAAGCCCCGGCCCCTGCGGCGAAGAGCAGCCCAACAACGGTGATGGCGCCCCCGTCGACACCGCCTTCGAGGCCCAGCAGCAGCACTCCGGCGAGCGCGAGCAGCGCCCAGCCGGCGTCGATCAGGCGGCGGGTTTGCACCAGGGCCAGAACGAGCGGCCCCAGAAATTCGATGGTGACGGCGACCCCAAGTGGGATGCTGTCGAACGCCAGGTAGATCATGGTGTTCATTCCGGCGAGCGCAACACCCAGCAGCGCTGCGGCTAACCATGATCTCGCCGGCCAGGCCCGCACCTTGGGGCGCAGGATGGCCAGCAGGATGATGGCGCCAAAGACTAGCCGGAGGAAGGTTCCCCCGAGTGGGCCAACAACCTCGAACTGGGTGCGCGCAATACCCGCACCGAATTGCACCGAAATGATGGCGGCAAGCACCAACACCACGGCGGGAATGCGGCTCACACCGTCTCCGCTGCCGGGCCGTCGTGGCTCGCGTCGTCAACCTCGGGGCCACCGAGGGCCTCACCCATATAGGTCAGCACCGTCCACCCGGTTTCTGGGGAGCCTTCGAGCACCACAACACCGGTGTTATGCAGTGGGTTCTCCCCGACATACTCCGCCGTGACGTTGCTGGCGCGATGGCCCACCCAGGTGCGGATCACCGCACCGTGCGAGACAAAGGCAACCGTGGAGTGCCCTGCGGCGTGAGCTTCGGCCACCACCTCGTCGAACCGTTCAAAAATCTCGACACCCGTCTCACCACCGGGCATGGGCAGCTCCAGGTGACCGGCCGCCCAGGTCAACATGGTGGTCAGGTACGCCTCAACAGCATCCCGGTCGCGGCGCATCTCGTAGTCACCGGACGATATTTCGCGGATGCCTGCACGTATCTGCACCTGCACACCGTGGTGAGCCGCCAGTGGTGCCGCGGTGATCTGACTGCGCACCTGCACCGACGCGTAGATGGCGTCGATACGTTCATTGGCGAGGGTGAGCGGAATCGCTTCCGCCTGCGCGTGGCCCAGCGGGGTGAGCCCTGGACCGGGAATGCGGGTGTCGAGCGACCCCTCCACGTTGGACGGGGTTTGACCGTGACGGATCAGAAGCAGGCGCATGGTATTCCTTTGGCTGTCGCTATCGACAGTACCCAATCCCCGTGCACCCGCATCGATTTACGCAACGTTCACGCGGGACTGTCTCCCTTGCGGCGTGTCGGGTGCCAGTATGGACAGATGGATCCTGAGACCTATTTGGGCGATGCTGCCGTTGGTGCCGATTACCTTGACGACTTGGACGAAGAGTCGTCCGCCGAGGACGACGGAACGCTGCCCGGCGACCGGTATCTTGACCGCGAACTGAGCTGGCTGGCGTTCAACCAGCGAGTGCTTGAGCTGGCCGAAGACCCCGACCTTCCCCTCCTGGAGCGGGCAAACTTCCTCGCCATTTTTGCCAGCAACCTTGACGAGTTCTTTATGGTGCGAGTCGCCGGCCTCAAACGCCGTATCGTCACCGGTCTGGCCGTGCCCACCAATATTGGCCGTGGGCCCCGTGACGCCCTCGCCGACATCAGCGCTGCAGCCCACGAGCTGCAAAACCGGCACGCTGCCGCCTTCCAGGATCTGGTGAAACCAGACCTCGAAGACGCGGGTATCCACATTGAGTCATGGTCTGACCTGGACGAAGCCGACCGCATCCGTATTGATGAGATCTTCTCCCGCCAGATCTTCCCTGTGCTGATGCCGCTGGCTGTAGACCCGGCACACCCATTCCCTTATATCTCTGGTCTGTCGCTGAACCTGTCGATTCGTATTCGTAACCCGAAAACGGCTCGGGTTGAATTCGCTCGACTTAAGGTGCCGTCGGTGCTGCCGCGTTTTGTGCAGCTCCCCGACGATGGTGGCGGCCAGCTGCGCTTTATCCCGCTTGAGGACCTCATCTCGAACCACCTGCCCGACCTGTTCCCCGGTATGGAGATTCTCGAGCACCACGAGTTTCGGGTTACCCGCAACGAGGACATGCAGATTGAGGAAGACGAGTCGGAGAACCTCATTCAGGCGCTTGAGAAGGAGCTGCTGAAGCGCCGGTTTGGCCCGCCCATCCGTTTGGAAATCACCGACGACATGGACCCGGTGACACTCAGCCTGCTGATGCAGGAACTCGACATCACCGAGCAGGAGGTGTACCGGCTGCCCGCGCCGCTCGACCTCGGTGGTCTGTTTGAGGTCACCCGCATTGACCGGCCCAACCTCAAGTACCCCAAGCACCTGCCCACCACCAGCGTGAGCCTGCTGCCAGGGGAACCCACAGAGGACCCCGACATCTTTGCGTCGATCACCAAAAAGGACATCCTGCTGCACCACCCGTACGAGTCGTTCGCGACCAGTGTGCAGACGTTCTTGGAGCAGGCCGCGGCCGACCCGAACGTTCTCGCCATTAAGCAGACCCTGTACCGCACCAGCGGTGACAGCCCCATCGTTCAGGCGCTCATCTCTGCCGCGGAGTCTGGCAAGGCCGTACTTGCACTGGTGGAAATCAAGGCCCGGTTCGACGAAACCGCCAACATCAACTGGGCGCGCAAGCTTGAAAAAGCGGGTGTGCACGTTGTGTACGGCCTGGTCGGGCTCAAAACCCACTGCAAGCTGGCGTTGGTGGTGCGCCGGGAGAAGTCCGGGCACCTCAAGACCTACAGCCACATTGGAACGGGTAACTACAACCCGAAAACCAGTCGGATGTACGAAGACATGGGCCTACTCACCGACAGCGACACTGTCGGTAAAGACCTCACTCGTCTGTTCAACGAGCTATCCGGTTACGCCATCGAGAAGAAGTTCAAACGCCTTCTGGTTGCCCCACTGCATCTGCGGAAGGGCCTGCTCAAAAGAATCGCCACCGAGGCTGCGAATGCGCGGGCCGGTTTGCCGTCTGGCATCCGCATTAAAGTGAACGCGATTGTTGATGAAGCCATCATCGATGCGCTGTACCGGGCCAGCAATGCCGGTGTACCGATTGACATTTTTGTGCGCAGTATGTCGTCGTTGAAGCCGGGCCAAGAACGGTTGAGCGAGAACATTCGGGTGCGCAGTGTGCTTGGTCGCTACCTTGAGCACTCGCGTCTGTTCAGCTTCGTTAATAACGGAGACCGCCAGGTCTTTATCGGTTCGGCCGACATGATGCACCGCAACCTCGACCGTCGTGTTGAAGCGTTGGTGCGGCTGACCGAACCGGAACACATCGACCAGGTGGAAGCCCTCTTCGATCTAGCCATGTCGGAGAAGACCTCGTCGTGGTGGTTGGACGAGACCGGGACCTGGACTCGTCACTCGCACGACGAGTCCGGCGCCCCCCTCGATGACATGCAGAATGTACTAATGAAGGAAATTATGCAGCGCCGTCGCGCGAGCGTTCTGCGATGACCACAGCTGCAACCCTCCCCGTCCTCGCGGCGGGAGCTGTGTGCTGGCGTGTGGTGGACGGCAAAGCGAAAGTTTTGCTTGTGCACCGCACCCAGCACAAAGATGTGTCGCTGCCGAAAGGCAAGTTGGACCCGGGCGAGACCCTCCCGGAGACCGCCGTGCGGGAGATCGCCGAAGAGACCGGTATCGCTATCGCCCTCGGCGCGCCGCTCGGCCAGGTGGACTACGCGCTGCCGGGCGGGCGCGACAAAGTCGTCTTTTACTGGTCTGCCGAAGTCTCTGAGGAGGCGGTCGCCGCATCGCGGTTCACCCCCAACGCAGAAATCGCTGCCCTGGAATGGGTGTCGGTGTCGAAGGCACGCAAAAAGCTCAGCTACAGCCACGACATCAGCATTCTTGATACCTTCGCCACCCGCTTTGAAGGTGGAACCGCGCGCACTTTCGCGGTCATCACTTTGCGTCATGCGAAAACTGTTGCGCCAACAGCGTGGGATGGACCGGATGCCACGCGCCCGCTGCTTCAGCGCGGAGCCGATCAGGCCATCAGTATCGCCCGCGGCCTCGCGGCCTACCGGCCCGAGCGGATTATGGCCAGCACCGCCGTGCGCTGCATTGCCACCGTTGCACCGGTCTCGCGGTTGACTTCGCTGCGGGTAAAAGAATCCGAAGACCTCAGCCAAGACGCGCACGGCGCAGGTGAGGCCCGCGTACACGAACTGGTTGCCCGCCGTCTCGCGCACCAGCAGTCCGTCATTCTCTGCACCCACGGCCCGGTGCTGCCGGATGTTATTGACGAGATCGCTCACCTCACACAAACCCCGGTGAGCTCTCGGTTACGTCAAGCGGCCATGCTCTCGCCCGGCGAGTACAGCGTGCTGCACATCGCGACCGAACACCCCACCGCGGGCATTGTCGCCATTGAAACGCACAGTCCCTCCGCGGGATAACAGCTTCGTAACGGCCTGACCGTATCGGTGCGCGTCCGGCGCCTCGCAACGCGCAAGAGCGCCGCGTATTTGCGGGTCGTTCACCTCCCGTTTACCTAGACGGACAAAGGTGGTCAACTTCGGCGCATAGTTTTTTTCCTTGGGTCGCACCGACCCGATTCCTGCAATCAAAGTATCCCCGAAGGGAAAACTGTGAGATTCACCCGTGTCGGCCGCGTTGCTGCCGTAGCTTTCGCAGCAACCGTCCTCCTGTCCTCGTGTGCAGCTAACGAAGACACCGGCTCCTCCACCGAGACCGAGGAAGGCGCCAGCACGCTTTCCGGCGTTCTTGTCGGTGCAGGTTCCTCCGCCGTTGGCGCAGCGCAAGACTCCTGGATCGCCGAGTTCCAGACCGCAAACCCCGATGTTGACATCACCTACGACCCCTCCGGTTCCGGCGCGGGTCGCGAGACCTTCCTTGCCGGCGGCAGCGACTTCGCTGGTACCGACCGTGCATTCAACGACGAGGAAGTCGCCGCAGGCGGCTTCGGCGCTTGCACCCCCGAGAGCGGCATTGTGCAGCTCCCGCTCTACATCTCCCCGATCGCCGTTATCTTCAACCTCGACGGCATCGAGACCCTGAACATGGACGCCGCGACCATCGCTGGCATCTTCGCTGGAACCATCACCTCGTGGGATGACCCGGCCATCGCTGACCAGAACCCGGAGGCCGAGCTTCCCGCTCAGTCGATCACCGCCGTTCACCGCGCCGACGACTCGGGAACCACCGAGAACTTCACCGACTACCTCGCACAGGCTGCCCCCGAGGCATGGACCTACGAGGCTGACGGCGTTTGGCCCATCACCGGTGGCGAAGCAGCACAGGGCACCTCCGGTGTTGTTGACGCTGTCACCGGCGGCGTCGGCACCATTGGCTACGCGGACGCATCACGCGCCGAGGGCCTCGGAACCGTTGCAGTGAAGATCGGCGAGGAGTACGTACCGTTCTCCCCCGAGGCTGCAGCAGCAGTTGTTGACGCTTCCCCCTTCGTTGAGGGACGCTCAGAGGGCGACCTGTCCATCGAGCTCGACCGCACGCCGGACTCCGAGGCCTACCCGGTAGTACTCGTTGCTTACCTGGTTGGTTGCGAGACCTACACGGATGAAGCTCAGGGCGCACTCGTATCTGAGTACTTCACCTACATGGCCAGCGAAGAGGGCCAGGCAGCTGCAGCTGAGAACGCTGGATCGGCACCCATCTCGGACACCCTGTTCGATAGTGTTTCTACCGCGATCGCTCTGATCAAGTAATAACTCAACACCTCCTGACGGGCTGCAGCTCTCGTGCCGAAATGCGCGAAACGCTGTAGCCCGTCAGACTGGGTTCACACCCTCCCATTTTTTATCCCAACCAGATGGGCCTGAAGGACACAATGACGACAGCAACCAAGTTGCCCCGAGCGAAGGTCCGGCGCGCAGACCGGGTCTTCTCGACCAGCACCATGGTCGCTGGCATCCTGATCCTGGCAGCACTCGCCGCCGTCGCGGTGTTTCTGGTCGCGCAGAGCATCCCCGCTCTGTTGGCCGACCCGGCCGAGCTCAAGGGTGCACCGTCGAGCTTCTGGGCCTACGTGGCCCCGCTCGCCTTCGGAACCGTCTGGGCGGCGGCCCTGGCCCTTTTGATTGCCTTCCCCATCTCCGTGGGAATTGCACTGTTTATCTCGCACTACGCGCCCCGCAAAATCGCTCAGGGTCTCGGCTACATCATCGACTTGCTCGCTGCGGTTCCCTCGGTTGTCTTTGGCCTCTGGGGCATCAAAGTTCTCGCTCCCATGGTGACGCCGTTCTACACCTGGCTGGTCGACAACTTCGGCTGGTTCCCCCTCTTCGCCGGTCCCGTCTCCGGAACCGGTAAAACCATCCTCACGGTCGCCATTGTGCTGGCCGTGATGATCATCCCCATCATTACCGCCCTCTGCCGCGAGATCTTCCTGCAGACCCCGGTCCTGCACGAAGAAGCAGCCCTCGCCCTCGGCGCCACCCGCTTCGAAATGATTCAGATGGCCGTGCTGCCCTTCGGCCGCGCCGGCATCGTCTCGGCCGCCATGCTGGGACTCGGGCGCGCACTCGGCGAGACCATGGTTGTCGCCATGGTGCTCTCCCCCGCCGTCGTGATCAGCTTCATCCTCACTGGCTCGTCAAACCCCTCCACCATCGCCGGCAACATCGCCCTGAACTTCCCGGAAGCGCACGGTGTTGATGTCAACGCTCTCATCGCGACCGGACTTATCCTTTTCGCCATCACCCTGATCATCAACTCGGTGGCCCGCGTGATCGTCAACCGCCGCAAGGCGTTCTCTGGAGCGAACTAGTGACCGCAACAACTCTTCCCGCCCCCACCACGGGAATCACCAACTCCCTCACCGCCGGGCGCCTGCCGAAGTGGGCCCCCTGGGCTGTGCTCGGCGGCAGCTGGGCCGTACTGCTCGTGGTGTTCGGTCTCATCGCCGCGAGCACCGACAGCCCGCTCAACGTCACCGCCGCGATCTTCCTCGGTACCGTCCTGTTCGACGTGTTCCTCTTTGTGCTCAGCTACCTGGTTGAGGGAATCCGTCAGGCAAAGGACCGCCTCGTCACCTCCCTCGTGGTGACCGCGTTTATCATCGCCCTGCTTCCCCTCATCTCGCTGCTGGTCACCGTGCTCACCAGCGGTCTGGCCCGTTTTGACCTCGCCTTCTTCTCGCAGTCAATGCGTAACGTTGTTGGCGAGGGAGGTGGTGGTCTCCACGCCATCACCGGAACACTGCTGATCACCGGAATGGCAACACTCATCTCGGTACCGGTTGGGCTACTGACCGCCATCTACCTGGTCGAGTACGGTCGCGGCCACCTGGCCCGGGCCATCACCTTCTTCGTCGACGTTATGACCGGCATCCCCTCAATCGTCGCTGGCCTCTTCGCCTTCGCGTTCTTCTCGCTGATCCTCAACGATCCAGGCATCCGCTTCGGATTTGGTGGCGCTGTTGCCCTGTCGCTGCTGATGATTCCGGTTGTGGTGCGCTCCTCCGAGGAGATGCTCAAACTGGTACCGAACGAGCTGCGCGAGGCCGCATACGCGCTTGGCGTGCCGAAGTGGCTGACGATTGTTAAGATTGTGATTCCGACCTCGATTGCCGGAATCACGACGGGTATCACCCTGGCGATCGCCCGCGTTATTGGTGAAACCGCGCCGCTGCTGCTGATCGCCGGATTCACCACGAGCATGAACTACGACCTGTTCTCTGACCGGATGATGTCGCTGCCGGTGT
>DASYMY010000719.1:0-14212 GCA_036008825.1 Glaciihabitans sp. | reverse complement strand
TGATGGCTCCGCCGATCCTGCTGAGATTCCCGCCTACGTCGCCGCTCTTGTTGGTGGCGCTGATGTCGCAAAAGGTAGCCGGTTCTGCCCTGGCGGTGGCAGCGAAGACATCACCCGTTTTCGCCAGCTAGGAAACCACGGGCTGAACTTCCTGACCAACGTGCTCCTTGGCACCCGGTATACCGATCTTTGCTATGGGTATAACGCGTTCTGGTCGCGCATACTTCCGCAGCTTGACCTGCCCTCCCCCAGCCTGCCGACCCGCGCAGACGGCCGCATGCACTGGGGTGACGGGTTCGAGATCGAGACCGTGTTGAACTGTCGTGTCGCCGCGGCGGGGATGTCAATCGTTGAAGTACCCAGCGTAGAGAAATTGCGTATTCACGGCGAAAGTAACCTCAACGCAGTCACCGACGGGCTCCGGGTTCTCAAAACGATCTTTACCGAACGAGCACGCCTGCGTCAGACGCAGAACCTGCGCGAACAAGCCCGGTCTGAACTTACGGCGATACGGGTGGACGTTTCGAGCGAGGAAGCAGCATGACTCACCCGTCTGCCATACCCACTCCGCTGACAAGCGTGATCATTTGCGCGTACACCATGGAACGGTGGCACGACTTGGTGTGCGCTGTCGAGTCGGCGAGGGCGCAGCCTCAAGCGTTCCAGGTGATCGTGGTGATCGACCACAATCAGGAGTTGTTAACCCGTGCTCAGCAGCGCTGGCCTGAGGTGACAGTGATCCCCAACCTCTCGAAACAGGGGCTATCAGGCGCGCGCAATACCGGCCTTGATGTAGCTGAGGGCACCGTTGTTGCGTTCCTCGACGACGACGCAACTGCAGATGCATCTTGGCTCGCTCGCCTGCTGGCACCGTTCAGCACCCCGGATGTTGTCGCCGTCGGCGGGGCAGCCCACCCGGTGTGGCCCACGGGAAAACCGGCACGAATGCTCCCGCCCGAACTGCTTTGGATAGTAGGTTGCACGCACCGAGGGCAGCCAACTGAACTTGCGGATGTCCGTAACGTCATCGGTTGCTCCATGGCTTTTCGCACGGCGCCGTTGCGGAGTGTTGGCGGATTCAACGTCGACACCGGTCGTGTCGGCAAGCTTCCGCTGGGAGCGGAAGAAACCGAAGTCTGCATTCGGCTGACCCAGCACAACCGGGCGTACCGAATCCGTTTTGAACCGGCGAGCGTCGTTTTTCATCGTGTTACCGCGGAGCGCACCACCTGGCGATATGTTGCGCGGCGCAGTTTCTACGAAGGAGTCTCCAAAGCGGCACTCACCCGCACGTTGGGCTCGGCAGATTCACTCTCCAGCGAACGGGCGTATACCGCCCGAGTTCTCCCGCGCGCCGTGTTCCGCGAACTGACCAGTGCGCGGGTGCCCGAGGCTGCCGCCATCGTCCTGTGTTTGGTTTCCGCGGCTGCCGGGTATGCGTACGCGATGACCCGCGGGCACACGCCCCACTCTCCCATTTCCACTTTGGACGCCTCCGAGCGCACGCTAGCCACACGGGGGACAGTGTGACGCTTACATCCGATCCACGCAGCGAGAAGTCTCCAATGCCAGGAGCTCAGCGCGCGTTGCTGCCCGCAATGCCAACAACAATCGCCCCCGACTGGACGGGAGCGCGCTGGATCGGGTCTGTAGACGTTGCTCTGTTCGCCGAAGGGGTGACCGGCACGGTACCGCTGGTCCAAGCGACGGGGTACCTAACAGCCCGGTTGCTCGTTCGCGACGGCTCATCAGTTCGCGGATTCGTGGAGGTTCCCATTGCCCACGGCGCCCTGAGCGTTTCCGCAGTACGCCGGGCAATAGAGGCGTTACCGCCGACGGTGGCGACACCATCGTCTCCCGCATCATTGCCCTCAATCACTGTTGTTGTCTGCACACGGGACCGGGCCAGCTTTCTGCGGACGGCGCTCGGCGGGATCATTGCCCTCGACTATCCTCACTTCGACATTGTGGTGGTCGACAATGCCCCTCGAACGTCCGAAACCGCCGACATGATCCGGGCCGAGTACGCCTCAGCTCAGCTAACGCTCGTTACCGAGCCCACCCCGGGGCTCGCCCGAGCCCGTAACACCGGTCTACTTCGAGCCACCGGAGACATCGTTGCCTATACCGACGACGATGTTCTGGTGGACCCTCTCTGGCTCCGTGAACTGGTGGCAGGATTCCAGCTTGGTCCCACGGTCGAATGTGTGGCTGGGCTAGTCCCGAGCGGTGAACTGCGCAACCAAGTGCAGGGGTATTTTGACGGACGGGTCAGTTGGTCAAAGAATTTGACACAGCAGGTGTTCTCCCTAGCCGCTCCGCCTCCGATGAGCCCACTATTTCCATTCTCCGTGGGTGATTTTGGTACCGGTGCAAACTTCGCCTTGCGGAGGGAGACCGCCCTGCGTATGGGCGGGTTTGATACCGCCTTTGGCGTGGGCACATCCACGGGCGGCGGCGAGGACATCGACATGTTCACCCGTGTCCTCCTCGACCAGCACAGCCTGGTGGTTCAGCCGACCGCTATCGTTTGGCATCGTCATCGAGACGATCTCGACGCGCTCCGGGTGCAGGCCCGAGGCTATGGCACGGGACTGGGCGCGTGGTTGACGAAAATCCTCCTCGCCCCGCATTCACGCCGTATGGTCCTCGCCCGCAGCCCACGGGCGATTCTGCGCCTGGCGCGGATGGCTAAGCCTGCCGCGCAGCATAATGAAAACCCGGCCGATGACACGCCGCTCGCAGCAGACCTGACAAAAGGTGTGGGCTGGGTGGAGCTGGCCTCAGTACTGCGTGGGCCTGTGATGTACGCGCGGCAACGGCGAGCGGGCGCGACCATTATGCCGCCGAGCGCAGTTTCGTCGACATTGTCGACGCGCACATCGGAGAGTGGACGGTGACCGCGGTATCAACCGAGGTTGCGAGCGCACCGCCGACAGACCCTGCCGCGTCTAACTCGTCGGGCTTGTTTGGGCGAGGACTGCTTTACGTTGTTGTGTGGTCACTGCAGCTCGTTGCCGGTACCGTTATCTCCCCGGTGTTGGCGCATGTGATGGGGCCAACCGAATTCGGTGCCATTGCGCTAGCCATAGCACTGCACCAGCTACTGAGTGTGTTTGCTCTATTCGGTATTGACCAGGCGCTGGTCTTGCAGCGCGCAGAGGACGGCGACGCTCATGCCGCTCGAGGTCTGCTTTCGCTGGGGATCCTTGTTTCGGCCGTTGTGGCGATTGGTGCGGGCCTCACCGCTCCCTTGTGGAGTCCGGTTCTCGGATTTTCCGAATACCCCGAGTTGGTGTTCGCAGTTACGCTCTGGACGGCTCCCGCGGCTGCCGTGCAGGTAATGCTCTCATTCTTGCTCGCCGAAGACCGGCTGCGCCCGTTCGCCCTCGTCAGTGCGCTCGCGGCTGTGGGCGGTCAGCTCTGCGGACTTGTGCTGCTGTTCACCGTCGCGAACAATGCCACTACCTACGCGCTGGGCAGCGTGGCTAGTCAATTCGCTGCAATGCTGATTGGTGTTGTGGTCACCCGTCCACGTCTGGCCGGGTTGCTCGAGTGGCGAATCAATTGGCGCGCAATCACGCTCGGATTCCCGCTGGCAATGGGCGGACTCGCCTATTTCGCTCTGG
Organism: Glaciihabitans sp.; assembly: GCA_036008825.1. Taxonomy (GTDB): domain Bacteria; phylum Actinomycetota; class Actinomycetes; order Actinomycetales; family Microbacteriaceae; genus Glaciihabitans. The sequence continues at coordinate 10,583 of DASYMY010000719.1, read as the reverse complement.
GAGCCGGCGATCGCGTTGTTATCCAACGTTTCCTCGGGTCTGAGGAGGTCGGTCGATACCAGGTTTCGTACGTAGTTGGAGCAGTTGTGCTGATGCTTCTCGCCTACACGAACTCGGCGTGGGCCCCACGCTTCGCTGCGGTCCGTGACGAGGCCGAACGGTGGGCGATGAGCGTTCGAACTCGGGATCAGTTGTACCGAATTTTGCTTCCCGTCATCATTGGAATGACGTTAGCTGCACCACTACTGTTACGCATCGTTGCGCCAGCAAGCTTTCGACCCGAATCGCTCACAATTGTGGTGTTCCTCGTGAGCTTGACAGCCTTTCCTGTTGCTGCGTCGGGCGCCTCCGGGCGCCTCTTGCTCACCCTTCGACGTGGAAAGACCACCGGAATCATTGCTGGTGTCGCCGCGGTGCTGAACCTTGGGTTGAACATCTTGTTGGTCCCGCTTATGGGCATTACTGGCGCGGCGCTGACCACGGTCTGCGCATACTCGGTGCTTGCTATATTGCAGCGCCACGCATTGCCGCGACAACATGACTTTGCTGCTCCATCTCCCCGGCTTGTTTTTGCCATTATTGCGACCGTGCTTTTCGCTGGATCCACGATTCTGCTGCCTCAAACGTTTGAGTGGAATTTGGCGCGCTTCGTTGCCGCCCTCGCCTGCCTCCCCTGGTTCTTTCTTCGGTTGCGGTCGGCGCGCCTTGGTCCCACACTCCGCTCGAGCAGACGATCAGCGCGCCGCGTGTCCGAACCCCGTCCCCTTCCCTAACTCTCCCCGTCCTCGCTCCTCGAACGAAAGCGACCACCATGAAGGACACACTGCTCGACACAGCACCACGACCGAATCGTGTTCTTTCAATCGATTTGGATGATCCGCTACCTCGGCTTGTTGCCGACGAGAAATACGGCACGGCAACCGTCGTTGCATGGCGGCGAGGAAAACCGCGGGGAATCATTGACATTGACCTCCATCAGCCCGAAACAACAATTCACCGGCGGCTGCGCAGCTTCGCCTCCCATGCAGCGACAGAAAGCGTGGACAACGAACAGGAGTGCCCGGAGCATCACCTGCCGATGATCTCCGTGGTCGTGTCAACGATCGTGGCGAGAGAGGCCGATCTTGCGCTACTCCTTGAAGCGTTTGATCGACTCGATTACCCACGGGTTGAGTTCATTTTTGTCGACAACCGAAGGAAGATTCCTGCTAACGATCCGCTTCCCGCGTTGGTGGCAGGTCGGCCGCAAACCCGCGTCGTGCGAGAAGAACGGCCAGGAATTTCGGCTGGTCGCAACGCCGGGATACAGGCCGCGCGAGGGGAAATCATCGCGTTCACCGACGACGACGTGCGTGTTGATGTCAACTGGTTGCGGGCAATTGGTAGTCGGTTTGTGGCTGAACCCCATTTACAAGCCGTCACCGGCCTGGTGCTACCAGCGGAGCTAGAGACTCCGGCCCAAATTTGGTACGAGCGCTACTATGGCGGATTCAGCGGTGAACGCACTTTTGCTCCTTTGACCCTCACCCCAGTTGTTAGCAGGTTTCGAGGGTTGCGAGGCAGTCGAGTCTCTGCACGTGATAGCAGCGGCACCGAACTGCGTCAATTCGCCGTCTACGGGATCGGCGCGTATGGGGCGGGCGCCAACATGGCGTTCCGCAAAAACGCTCTGCTCCGCCACGGGGGCTTTGATATTGCACTTGGTACGGGCACCCCCGCTAAGGGAGGAGAAGATCTCGCTACCCTCATTGACATTGTGTGGGGCGGCGGCTCAATCGGATATGAACCGTCCGCGGTGGTGCACCACCGGCACCGCCGAGAGTATCCAGAGCTACTCGGACAGCTGCAAAACAACGGGCTCGGTTTTACCGCGATGCTAGCCTCACTCGTTAGTGCGGATCGTCGACATATCCTGTCGATCGGATGGCAGCTTCCGAGAGCGGCTTGGGCATGGTTGCGTCAGGGACTCGTTCGGATCACTGGACGTGCGGTGGTGTCCGTTGAATCTCCCGATGCTGGGCCGTTGCCCAGTTACCCAAAGTCCTTAGTTCTTCACGAGTTGCGTCGATACCCCGCTGGTCCGCTCGCATATTGGCGAAGCCGTCGATTTGCGCGTGGATGGCACGCCCCGACCACAACAACGGCCTAACTCGCTGGGCAACCCCACGGCAACTGCAGGGTCTCGGCGCGGTCCCCAGCGACGAGTCCCTGCGGGGGCACAACGATGATCCCATCCGCTGTTGCCAATCCGCGCATCATTGCCGATCCGTGCCACCGGGTTGGCAGGGCATTCCCGTGGGTCTGTTCGTAAGGCACCAGGTTAGTTGTGTCGTTTCGTCCCGGTAGAGCTGCGCCCACGATTATGGACCCCACAACGGGTGAAGGCACGCCACGTAAACGAGTTAGCAGCGGCACAACAAAGGAAGTAAAACCCATCATTGCCGCAAGCGGGTTGCCCGGCAGCCCTATGAATACACGACCGTCCTTCAGCTGCGCAATCACCGTCGGCCCACCCGGGCGCATCTTCACCCCATCCGCTACAAGTCGGGCCCCGAGATGTTCGAGGACCGGATGCAAGTGGTCGACAGCCGAACCTCCGGTGCCCCCCGTTGTGATCACCACGTCGCATTGCAATGCCAACTCCCCACTGAGAGCGTTGCGCAATTCAGCCGCACTGTCACCCAACAGCTGGTGTGTTTGAACGACCGCGCCGAGCCGATTCAGTAGCGAGGGGAACTGAGGACCGAAGCTGTCACGAACCTTCCCTGCAACGGGAATGCCGTCTTCAACAATTTCGGTTCCGGTGAACAGCAGGCCAACGCGGGGCGTCCTCACCACGCTGAGGGTGTCATGTCCGCACGCAGCGGCGACTGCCACATGGGCGGGAGTCATACGCGTGCCGACGGGGAAGACTTCCTCCCCTGCGCGCGCTTCTTCACCGGCCGGACGGATGTGATGTCCTGGGTGGGGAACCACTCCACCCAGATCGGCGGTGGGGTGGAGTCGCGGTGCGGTCGAGTCGGTCAGCACGCGGCCATGTTCGCTGCGGAGTACCGCATCCGCACCGACGGGGATGGGGGCACCGGTGACTATAGGAGTCGCCTGCCCCGCGTCGAGTTTCCTCATCAGCAGTTCCGTGTTCACCGTCCAGGGAGGCGAACCTGCCACCGCCCAGCCGTCCATGGCCGCCGAAGCGAAATGAGGCACATCGGTGAGCGCTCGTATCGGTTCGACCAGGATCCGATCAACGCTATCCGCGAGCGGAACCTGTTCAGCCTCGAGTCGTCCTCGGAGTGCGGTGACCGCAGCTACCGCATCTGGCCAGGACAACCGAGCCGACATCACCGGCGCCCGCCTCGGGTGTACCCGGGGTGGAGACATCCGCTAATTGGTCTGTTCATTGTCGGGTTCCAAATCAACTGTGCGGAGGGCAGTATCGGCGGCGCGAGTGTACGCCTCCGCCGGAGACATGTCGCCGAGTGCGGCTGCGTAACCGGCCGCGTAGCCCACGATGTAGGTGGTCAGCGGCGCGGCAGGGCGAACAATTCCGTGGGCTGCGCGTCCGGCCAACCCAAGAATTCCGTTGATGTCAATGTCGCTTGGCTCCACACCTAACTGAGTTGCAAGTGTGCGCGTCCAGGCGAGCAAACGATCGTCGTTATTGGCTGTGCTCATTCTTGCTCCTGGTTGAGTTGGCGTGCTGGATGCGGGATGTTGTGGGCGGCGGCATCGCTCCAGAGGTCGATGTCGTCGGTTGAGCCGGCGGGGATACGAACTTCGGTGAGGGTGAGATCGCTGATAAGCGCGCGCATGGACAGTCCGGTCAGGGCGTTCTGAGCGGCGAAATGGGCGACCCGCTCGGCAAGGGCAGCGCTGCGATAAACGGCGGCAAGCGGTTGGCGGCGCCCGGAGGCGTCGACGGCTATCACGCCATCAACACAAGGGTCGCCGGAGAGTGTGTGAAGAGCGTTGAGGAGGACGGTAACTGCTCCGGAGACTTTGGGCATATCGCAGGCAAGGACAAGGGTGCAGCTAGCTGGATCGGCGCACGCTCGACGCAAGGCGGTGAGGCCAGCGGCCACAGCCGATGCTGGGCCACCAAACGGCGGGCTCTCCCGGGTGACGATGACCTCGTCCATCACCTCCATATCGGGCCCAACCACCACACGGTGCCCGTCGGGGCAGGCGGCCAAGGTGTTCTGCAGCAGTGTGCGGCCACGATAAACGAGCTCAGCTTTGGGAGTTCCCTCTAGTCGGCTCGATTTTCCGCCCGCAAGAACTACTGTGTCAACGTGCACGGGGCCAGCCTAACGAGAGCAAATCCTTGTTCGCGCGGATGTCAGATGATAAGCCTGCGGTATGGGCAGAATTACAGCGCGACGCCGAGTTATCCGCATTACCGTTGGTGAACCACCCCGAACACGCGATGACGTTGTGGCGGTTGAAGAGCCGTTGGAGATCCGTGTTGGGGGCAGATCTCTTGCCATCACGATGCGCACACCCGGCCACGACTTTGACTTGGCCGCAGGCTTTTTGGTCTCCGAAGGGGTGATTGCCTCCGGGGATGACTTCGGCGCAGCGCGGTACTGCGCAGGGGCGACCGTGGAGGGTCTCAACACCTACAACGTGTTGGATGTGACGTTGGCACCCGGTGTGCCGGCTCCCGATCCCAGTTTGGAACGCAATTTCTTCACCACCAGTTCCTGCGGGCTGTGCGGCAAGGCGAGCATCGATGCGGTGCGCACCTTGTCGGTGCATCCGGTCGCGCAGGATCCCGTGCGGGTGTCCCCCGAGCTGCTCGTCACTTTTCCTGAACTTTTGCGCGCCGAACAAGCGGTGTTCGACAAAACCGGTGGCCTTCACGCGGCGGCGCTCTTTGATGGAACAACGGGCAAGATGCTGGTGTTGCGTGAAGACGTCGGCCGACACAATGCCGTCGACAAGGTCGTGGGTTGGGCCGTCAAAGAGAACCTGTTACCCCTCACCGGTGTGGTTTTGATGGTGTCTGGTCGGGCCAGCTTCGAACTCACGCAGAAAGCATCCATGGCCGGTATCCCTTTTCTCGCCGCAGTATCAGCACCATCATCACTCGCGGTGGAGCTGGCGTCAGAGTTGGGAATGACGTTGGTGGGTTTCCTGCGGGGTGAGTCCATGGTTGTGTACTCGGGCGCCCACCGGTTGGAGAACGCCGACGAGCTGGTGGGAAAACCGGTTTAGGTCTCCCACCAGCTCGCATCGGGCTACGACCTACTTGACGTTGTCGAGGTAACCGTTCGGGTTGAGAACGTACTTCGTAGCGGCGCCGGCATCGAATTCGGCGTACCCACGGGGGGCATCCTCAAGGCTAATGGCCTTCGCGTTGACGTTCTTGGCGATGTGCACTTTGTCGTTCAGGATCGCCATCATCAGGCTCCTGTTGTACTTCATCACCGGGCACTGACCGGTCGTGAATGAGAGCGACTTTGCCCAACCAGTTCCGAGGTTGAGGGAGAGTGAGCCCTTCTTCGCAGCTTCGTCGATGCCGCCCGGGTCACCCGTGACATAGAGTCCCGGGATGCCCAGCGCACCGCCAGCTGCGGTGATTTCCATCAACGAGTTGAGGACCGTTGCTGGGGCCTCGTGGGTGGAATCGGATCCGTGCCCACGTGCTTCGAACCCAACGGCGTCAACTGCGCAGTCCACTTCCGGCACTCCGAGGATCTGCTCGATTTGTTCCGCGGGACCGCCCTTGGTCAGGTCAACCGTTTCGCAGCCGAAGCTGCGGGCCTGGGCGAGTCGCTCGGGGTTCATGTCCCCCACGATGACGGCTGCTGCTCCGAGAAGCATCGCTCCGGTTGCTGCAGCGATGCCAACGGGACCGGCTCCCGCCACGTAGACCGTTGAGCCAACGCCGACACCTGCTGTGACCGCGCCGTGAAACCCGGTGGGAAAAATGTCCGAGAGCATGGCGAGGTCCATAATCTTCTCGAGCGCCTGGTCCCGGTCCGGGAACTTCAGCAGATTCCAGTCGGCATACGGAACCAGGACGTACTCGGCTTGCCCGCCGACCCATCCGCCCATGTCCACGTACCCGTACGCGCTACCCGGACGGTCCGGGTTGACGTTCAGGCAGATGCCGGTTTTCCGCTCTTTACAGTTGCGACATCGACCGCACGAGATATTAAACGGCACCGATACCAAGTCGCCTACCTTGATAAATTCGACACCTGGCCCCACTTCGACTACTTCTCCGGTGATCTCGTGTCCGAGTACCAGGTCGGAGGGCGCGGTAGTTCTGCCTCTCACCATGTGCTGGTCGGAGCCACAGATATTGGTTGCCACCGTCTTCAGAATGGCGCCGTGCGGCACTTTGCGCCCCACGTTGGCCGGGTTTACGCCTGGCCCGTCCTTTAGTTCAAATGTGGGGTAGTCGATGTCGATAACTTCGACAACTCCCGGTCCTTTGTACGCAACTGCTCTGTTTCCCGCCACGATGATCCTCCTTGATCATGTTGGATGGACCGCGGTGCGACCAGCGGTCGTGCCGCGCGGATTCCATGGGTGTGGGAATCCCTTGTCGTGATCAGACTAAGACGAACTCTCCGAGATGCGAAGAGCTAGCCGGAATAACTTTTGTGTGCCATGGATCCTCGGCGGATCGGCTGTTACACCCCACGGCCGAAGCGGGTAACCACACCCGGGGAGTACAGCACCGAGTCAGGGGCTCGGTCTGTGAGGTGGGGAAAACCGGCCGTCGCAAGGAGCGAATCGTTTAGCGAGACTAGCGTCGCCCGGTACAGCTCCCATGGTTCGTGGGTGTTCCGCAGGCGAAGTGTGCGGCCGGCGACGCTGGTAAACAGGGCCCAGCGTGCGGTCAAAAAGTCTGCCAAGGGATCGTTCTCCACGCGGTCATCGGAGATCGTCGCCACAATGCTGGTGCGCGCTGCTGCCGCAAAGTGACGCTGGCTGCTGTACCGCAAGGTCTGGCCCGAGCGCTGCAGTTAAGTGCGGGACCACATGTAGGGCAGGGCGAAGAGCGACCGTGCTGCGAGGACGGCCGCCAGCCGGGACGCTTCGAGTGAGACAAACACCACGCCACGGCGTCCGCGCTCATCAACGGCATACAACCGCACGTTCACTTCAACAAACGAACCGAAGTAGGGAACCGGTGGGCTACCGAGCACCGTGGCCCGGTCAAGCACAAACGGGATCAGCCCCACCCACGTTGTCCCATCGAACACGTCAGGTTTGAGCCCCCGCGGAAGCAACGGCGCGACCAGCTCAGGTTCGGCTCGCCAGTGCAGAAAAACCAGGTCGCTCCACCGTTGACTGGCGACGGTGCGACCGCTCAGCGCGGGAGCATCGTGCGTGATGGGGTCTACTGGCAAAACCATGTGCGACATTCTTTCTGAACTGCGGTGGTGTATCACGGACCCACACCTAAACCGACGGTGCTCGCATTCGAGCCCGCGCAAGAGAACCTTCGCCGATCAGCGCACTGAGTCCGAGCGAGACCAGTGCTGTCCATGCTGCCACGAGCAGCGCAGCAATCAGCTGGGAGATCACTCGATCGGGTTGTCCCGTATAAATGAATCCAAATCCGGTCCCGAAGATGCCCAGCAGCACAACGCCGAGGATTCCTGCGCCACCGTGAACTCCAAGAACGGCCCACCCCCGACGCCCATCCGCGATAATGCGTGTGAACACAATGGAAGCGCAGATCGCCCCGGCGCTCAGTCCTGCTACAACCGCCCACATCGGGGTCAGAAAACCTGTCCCAGCGGTAACCACCACAAGGCCAGCCACACCCGCCGCAATGATCCCGGGGAGGGAGATCGTGTGGGTGCGAATGAACTCGATCAACCCCCACCCAACAATCGCGGCTAGGGGCGCGATGATGCAGTTGACGATGATCTGACTGGTCACTTCGTCCACCGCAAGCTCCAACCCGACCAGTGATATCGCCCAGGACACCCACAGCAGAAGAGCAGCCCCACCCAACACAAAGGAATGGGGGCGAATACCTGGCGTGCGCTGCGAGGCCAGTCGCCGAGTGACGATCAGGCTCACCGCCGCTGACACACCCGCTGCAACGTGAACCGCCAAGGCTCCGCCCAAATCAACGGTCGAATTGAGCACGGAGTCGATTCGCTCCGGAAATAGAGTAAGTAGGGCGATGGGCGCGAACACGAGAGCGCTCCAGCCGACTGCATAAATCACAACGGCGGCGGATGTCTGCGCGCTCGACCTCAGCACCACCGTGGCGAGAAACACTCCCAAGGAGCCCAGCGCTCCTACGGGCAGCCAGAGCGGAGACGAGATGACCGTTGGCACTGCTGCCGTGACAACGAGCCAGGCCAAAAGCCCAATCGCGCAAACGGTGATGGTCAAAAAAACGGATCGCCGTTGGCCGTGTCCATCCAAGTGTTCACGGTGCAGAAGTGACAGTGCCGGAATGCAGGCGAGCACACTCACCGCAGACAGCGATGGCATTACTTCGAGCATTCGGACATCCCCCTGATGTAATTCTGCGGCGTGGACAGACTAAGGGGCGCCGTCCAAGCTGGACGACGCCCCTGAGTGCGTACTGCTGTGTGCTGTTGCTTATGTGGTGCTGTGACTAGTTACTTCGAGTCCATCAGAACGTAGCCCTCTTCACCGTGAACCACGGTGTCGACTCCGGCCAGCTCATCTTCGTTCGTGATCCGGAAGCCCATGGTCTTCTGGATGATGAACGCGATGGCGTAGGAGAGAACGAAGGAGTACACCAGAACGATGGCTGCTGCGCCGGCCTGAACGCCGAGCTGCGAGATTCCGCCGCCGAGGAAGAGGCCAACACCCTCACCGAGAAGACCGATGTAGAGGGTTCCGACTAGGCCACCGACGAGGTGGATGCCCACAACGTCGAGTGAGTCGTCAAAGCCAAGCTTGTACTTGAGGTCGATTGCCAGGGCGCAGATGACACCGGCGACGAGGCCGAGGACGATCGCCCAGAATGGGGACACTGCTGCACAGGCGGGGGTGATTGCAACGAGACCAGCGACAGCACCGGATGCGGCACCAACGGAGGTGGGCTTACCGTCACGGATCTTCTCGACAACAAGCCAACCGAGGATGGCTGCCGCAGGAGCAGCAATGGTGTTGAGGAAGGCGATAGCGGCAACACCGTCAGCAGCAAGCTCCGAACCGGCGTTGAATCCGAACCAGCCGAACCAGAGCAGCCCGGCTCCGAGCAGAACGAACGGCGGGTTGTGAGGAACGTGCGCACCCTTTGCGAATCCAACACGCTTCCCAAGAACCAGAGCAAGCGCCAGGGCTGCTGCACCGGCGTTGATGTGAACCGCGGTTCCACCGGCGAAGTCAATGACGCCCATGTTGTAGGCGATGAATCCACCGTCCACAACGCCCTCGTCACCGAGAGTGAAGTTGAAGACCCAGCTTGCGACCGGGAAGTACACGATGGTGGCCCAGACTCCGGCGAAAACCATCCATGCACCGAACTTGGCGCGGTCGGCGATTGCACCTGAGATCAGTGCAACGGTGATGATCGCGAAGGTCGCCTGGAATGCGGCGAAGGCAATTAGGGGGAAAGCGCCAGTTGGGTCGGAGGCTTCTTCGAAGACGCCATTGAGTCCGAGCTGAGCGGTGTCGATACCGATGAAGCCGTCAATACCGATGAAGGTGTCGGTGCCGGCGGGGCCTTCGGGTCCGTTAGCGAACGCAATTGCGTAGCCGTACAGAATCCAGAGAACTGCGATGAGTCCCATCGCGCCAAAGCTCATCATCATCATGCTGATAACGCTCTTGGCCTTGACGAGTCCTCCGTAGAAGAACGCCAGACCCGGGGTCATAAGCAGAACAAAGGCCGCGCAGATGAGAAGGAAGGCGGTATTGCCTTGATCCATTGTGATACCTCTCTTACGTTTGCAAAGGATGCACCGTCAGCACAAACGCTCGCTAAGAGAGAACTGTTCGTCGGGTACGCAGCCAGTTTGGAACGCCGAGGTTTCAGCAGGTGCGTCAACGTGTTTCGGGCAGGTTACGAGCCCGCCCATTATGTAAACATCGTGTTTCCTGCGGCCACCGATCTGCCGCGAGTGCTGCGCATTATTTGACGCCCGATCAGCCAAAAGCGGATGCTACCCGCCCGGCACATACCTACCGGGATATTTCGCTGATCTATGCCGCTTGCGTTCGAGTCCCGGAGGTCAACGCCACAATGCGGGAAATTGCACGCAGGTATTTTTTGCGGTACCCGCCAGCGAGCATGTCTTCGGCGAACACCGCGTCCAGCGGGGTGCCGGTGGCAATGACCTTGACTTGAGCGTCATACAGTCGGTCGACGAACGCCACAAAACGCAGCGCGTCACTTTGATGGGTGAATGGCCGAACGTCGCGCAGTGCGACCGCGTCTACGCCCTCAATCAAGCGCACGTACCTGGACGGGTGCACCTGAGACAGATGCGCGAGCAACGCCCCAAAGTCATCCACTGTGATCGACTGGGTGGTTGCGGCGAGGTCGGCGTCGAAAGCGTCCTCGCTCAGAGATACCGCATGACCTTCGAGGTCCCGGCGGCGGTAGTCGAGGCCGTCGATGCGAATGG
>DASYMY010000718.1:0-3017 GCA_036008825.1 Glaciihabitans sp. | reverse complement strand
ATCGATCCGCTCCTGTTGAACGTCATCACACAGCAGCTCATCGGTCACGATGGCTTCCGACCAGCGAGCGAGATCGCTGACCGTTGAAATTCCTGCTCCGGCCGACCAGGCCCAGGACGGGTTGAGATAGGGGTAGTCGTTGGGCAGCAGAGTTCCGTCGAGCGCCGCCGCCAACTCGTCCGGTGGCAGCTCTGCCGTGGTGATGGTCGAGCTATTGGTGCCAAACATGTACCCATTCGGGTGCGGATCGGTAATCCCGACGTCTGTGACATCCGGAAATGACGAGTTCTCCATTTCGAGTGGGGTGAAGAACCGATTCTCGAAGACATCACCGAGCGGCGCGCCATCAATCTTCTCGACCAGCAGCCCCAGCAGCACCGTATTGGTGTTGGAGTACTCGAAGGCGGTTCCCGGTGGGAACGACGGCGGCTTGGCGAAGGCAATGTCGAGCAGTTCTTGTTGCGACCAGGCGCGGGAGGGATCCTCATCCATCGCGGCGTTCAGGGCGACGTCGGTGGTGTAATTCGCCAGACCACTGCGCATACTCAGCATTTGTCGAATAGTGATGTTCTCCCCGTTGGGCACACCTTCCAGGTACTGCGAGATGGGCTCGTCTAAGCCCACGATGCCTTCGTCGACAAGCTGCAGAACCGCGGTGCCCGTCCAGGTTTTGGTCACCGAACCAATCCGAACGTGTTGGTCCATCTCAACCGGCACGGATCCGTTGTACTCGGTTACCCCGTGCGCCACCTCAATCACCCCCTGCGGTGAGCTGAGGTACACCACCGCACCCGGCACCAGCAGCTCGTCGGTGATTCTGGTGACTGTCTCGAGGACAACGTCGTGGTCGAGATTCTGAATGTTGATGTGTGGGGGTGGTTCCGGCGGCGGGGTCGCGGCGGTGAGTCCAGCCATCACCGCGAGCAGGGGAATGAGCATACGAGCACGTCGTTGGGTCATGGTTGCCACCCTTCAGTTGCACGGGAAACCAATACCGCGGCCAGCGTAGGTCCGCGTGCTCCGCATTAACCAGGGTGGTTCTCCGCTCAGCTTGGAAGTTTCCCGCATAGCATTTGGTGCGGTTTCCCTCACCCGAACAGCATTTCGGGGCCGGCAAGCACACCCCAGCGCGCACTCATCAGCAGAACTGCCGCGCCAACGGCGAGTACACCCCCAGCGAACGCGGCGTCCGCCCAGGTCAGCGGCACAGGACGCCACACCGTGCGTGGGGTGAGCCCCAGCCCCCGCGATTCCAGCGCCTGCGACATTCGCTCCCCTTTGCGCAACGAGACAATCAAGAGGGTGAAAGCGGCGCGGCCCAGTGCCCCCATCCCCCGCGGAAGCTGCCCGTTCTTCCGCAAAGGGGCTCGCACAGCATGCGCCTGCCGAATGGTGCGCCATTCCCGGGGCATCTCCTGCAACATCCGGTATCCGGCCACAATCGCGTAGGTTGGCCGCGCCCCCAGCCGAGCATGCTGATGCAGGCTATTCATCAGCCGCACCCCGTCAGTGGATACAACAAACCCAATCGACAGCACCCCAATGAGCACACTGCGCAGCCCCAGCGAGGCCCCCACCTGCAGTCCCTCCACGGTGATACGCAGCCCAGCACCGCTGAAGAGCACCTCCCCCGGACGGCTGAGCGCATTAACCAGAAGGAGGCCAATCGCGAATCCAACAAAGGGCAGATGAGCAAGCAGAAAACGCTTCATTCCAATGGCGGATGTTGCCAGCACAGCTCCCGCAGCAACCAGATACAACACGGCGGGCGTCACCGGGTCAAAAACGAACATCAGCACCACGGACACCACAAATAGCAGCACCAGTTTGACGGTGGGGTTTCGTCGCGCAAGCGGCGACAGCGCAAGATGAGTCACCGGGTGACCACCGATACCGCGGAGTTCAGACCGTCCAACACCTGACGGATCTGCTCAGCCCCGTCTGCTCCGTCAAACTCGTCAAACAGCACCTCCAGCAGTGGCGGCAGGCTAAGCCCCGATCGCCGGCGGATGTCACTGTCCCTCAGCACATCGAACACCGGCCCGTCCGCAATGATGGTGCCCTCCGCGACCACAATGGCCCGGTCGGCGAGGGTCGCTGCGGTGCGCAGATCGTGGCAGGAGAACAACACGGCCGTTCCGTTCGCCGCGGCGCCACGAAATGCCGCAATCGCGTCAATCGTCCCCTTGCGGTCGAGCCCATAAAACGGTTCATCGGCAATCAAGGTGGCCCGCTGATGCGCGAGCATCGCGGCAATGCTCAACCGTCGTTTCTCTCCGCCAGACAACCGGTGCGGGATAGCTTCGCTCAGGTGATCGAGCCGATGCTCCTTCAGCAGAGCATCGACCCTCGGGGCCGCACTGGCGGGCAACCCATAGGCGACCTCGGCCCGCACACTGCCACCGACAAATTGGTGCTCGGGGTTCTGAAAGATCATTCCCGGTCGGGCACCGGTGACCTTTCCGCGCGCTGCAGGCAATAATCCGGCGAGGGTCAGCATAAGAGTAGTTTTGCCGGAGCCATTTGCGCCGAGAATGACGGTGGTCTCCCCCGCACGCAGCGAGAAGTTGATGCGGGAGAGGGTAAGTTCGCCCTGAACTGTCGCGGCCCCCGTGTGGGCAACTCCCAAATCATGGGCGTGCAGTGTTACGAAAACCCGCTTGGTCAGCGCTTTAGCTGTAACCAGGTCAGGTGGTGTCGCAAGGGAACGAAGCGCATGACGCATCTGCGGTTTCGCCAGGCCTTCCGCGAGACCAAAGACCGCTTCCAGCTCGGTAGACAACGGCAACCAGCATCCCTGGGCGTGGAGGGCAGGCCCAAAGCGATGCAATACCTCGGCGGTGGGACCATCAGCGAGCACCGCCCCATCTGCCCCCAGCACCAGCGCCCGGCGCGGAAGCGCGTCAACACCGCCAGGCCCGGCAAACTCATCAATTCGGTGCTCAACAAGTATTACCGCAGGGGCATATGCCTCAGCCGCGCCTCCAATCGCGTTGCGCACTTCGATAATTCCGGCG
>DASYMY010000717.1:0-5366 GCA_036008825.1 Glaciihabitans sp. | reverse complement strand
CAGAGCTTTTCCCTCTTCGAGGGGGACGAGGGTGGGCTGACCGCCGCCCAACGCCGCACTTTGGTGCTCTTGCTCAAACATCGGTACATCTCGGCCGCCCTGCAACCGGCGGAATGGCGCACCCTCCTCGCCTCGCAATCCGTACTGAAGTCGCGACTGAACGACTTGTTCCTCGACCTGCACATCGACTTGAACTACGAGGTGGCCTTCAAACGGCAAGCTCAGGGGGAGGGGGGGGACCGGTTCCCAACCCTGCTGCACGATGTGGCATACAGCCGCGAGGAAACCATTCTGCTGGTGCTGCTGCGTCAACGGTTCCGCAGCGAACGTGCTAACGGCCACGATCTGGTGATTGTGGACCGCGACAACCTCATCGACAATGTGGCCCACTTCAGGCCCGAAAGCGCCACCGACCGTTTTGGTGACAACAAACGCGCCGTTGCAGCCGTGGACAGCCTCGTGAAGGCGCGAGTGCTGCTGAAGACCAGCGACCCCGACCGGTTCAGAATTTCGGCCGTCATTGAAGTGCTGCTGCCAATCGAGCGGTTAGGTGAGCTCTGGGAGTGGCTCAAAGAACAGAACGCCGCAGCAGGGGCAGGACGCCACGCGCAGTCCCCGCTTGACGACACCGAGTTGGAGACAACCCCATGATCGATTCGCCTCTCTTCCACATGGACGGTGCAACCGAAGGCACCACCCAGTGGCGCGCCGAAAGCTTCCAAATGGTCAACTGGGGTGGCTTCCACGGCCACCACCAGATGGAGTTCGCCCGGGATGCCACCCTGCTCTCCGGTGCTTCCGGTACCGGGAAGAGCAGCCTTCTCGACGCCTATCTGGCGCTGATGATGCCCTCCGACACCCCGTTTAACGGCGCATCCAACGATGCAGGATCCGGCCGGGCACGCAGCGTCGACCAGCGCAACTTGATGACCTACCTGCGCGGAAAAACGGACTCCACCCGCGAAGCAGACACCGGCGAAATGCATGACCAGGTACTCAGAGGCGCCGAGACCGCCACCTGGGGCGCCATCGCGATGACCTTCATCGACGACAATGCCCGCCGCTTCACTGTGTTGCGCGCGTACTTTGTGCCGCGAGGCTCTAGCCGTTTCGCCGACATTTCGATGAAAATGGCGACCATCGATGGAGAACTCGATCTTCGTGATCTGGCGGATGTCACCGAGTCGAGGTTCGACAAACGTGCCCTGAAATCTCGGTTCCCCGACATCGACGTTTTCGACACGTACGCCGCGTTCTCCCAAACCCTGTACACCCGCCTCGGAATCGGCGCGAACGGGGAAGGGGGCAAAGCCCTGCGCCTGCTGGCACGAATTCAGGCCGGGCAGCAGGTGAAGACCGTCGACGGACTCTACAAATCGATGGTGCTTGAGCAGCCGGCTACCTATGCCGCCGCGGACAAAGCCGTTGACCACTTCGAGGACCTCGAACGCTCCTACGGCGCCATGGTCACCGAAGCGCAGAAAGCGTCCGTTCTGGAGCGCCTGCCCGAACTGCACAGCGACTACGAGACAGCCACCGCCACCGCCGATACGATCGACACCTTTGGTGTGCACCGCACCGGTGACACCCCGTTTGTGCTGTGGCAGCTCAGCACGGAACGCGCTCTGGTGGATGCTGCTGCCGACACCAACCGAGTACACCGACGCACTATTACCGCAGACCTCGCGCAGGCGCGCGACAGTGAAACCGAACTTAAGGGTCGCCTGGCCGACATTCAACACCAGCAGCGCGACAACGGCGGTGACGTGCTGGCCTCGCTCCAGAACGACCTCACCCAGCTGACCAATAAACGCGACGACGTTGTGGCCGAGCGGGAACGCTTCGCCGAGCGCATCCAAATTCTCGACAGCCCGATCGAGACACGGGACCAGTTTGTGCAGGCCCAAACGGATGCCCAGAGCTTCCTCAGCCAGTTTGAGTCCACCCTGCAGCACCTCGAAGGCAAACGTGCCGCCGTGCAACGCAAAGGTTTCCCGCTCGAGGAAAAAATTGGCGAGCTAAAACAGGAGCTTCGCTTCCTCTCCGGCCGGCACTCCCTCGTTCCGCAGCACCTCCACAACGCCCGCGTGATGATCGCTGAAGCAGCGGGGATACCGGTTGAAGAGTTGCCGTTTGTCGCGGAACTCATCGACATCGCCCCCGGCGAAGACAAGTGGCGCACCGCCGCCGAAGTAACCCTCTCCTCTGTCGTGCGAGTCATGCTCGTGGACGATACGCGGCTGAAGGCACTCAGCCGGGCCATCGACCCGCTGAAGATTCCCGTCCGGATTCACTTCGAGGGGGTCACCCTGCGCCCCCACGAAGACGTTCTCCGCGACGGCCGATACATTTCGGGAAAGCTCGTCTACAAGGAGTCCCCCTTCAGCAGTTGGGTGCAGGAGAGACTGCACGCCACGAACCTCGACGCCCTGTGTGTGGCGAACCCCAACGAACTGGCAGGGGACGGTCCACGGGTGACCCCCAGCGGACAAACCCGTAACGGTAACCGCGGCGCTCACGGCTTTAACCCCGACCAGAAACACATCATCGGGTTCTCCAGCCGCGCCCGCCAAACCGACATCACCGCCGAGATCGAGCAGCTCAGTCACGCTGCGGATGCCTTTGCGACTCAGGTATCCGATCTGGCGACGAGTATCACCGATCTGCGCGGTCGCAGCGCCGCCCACCAGTTTGTTATCGACACCGTCTGGACCAGCATCGACGTCGACGACGCAACCGCTCGGATGGCTGACAAACAAGCCGAATCAACTCGGGTGCTGGCGAACAGCGACATCCTGCGCGCACTCCGCGACGAAGAAGACCGAATCACGGCGGAACTTGATGCAGCTCAGCGACTGAAGCACACCACAGAAGAACAGCTGCGCACGCTGGCCAACGAGCAGTCCCGGCTGGTGGACCGTCAGGACAGCCTGGCAAATGATCTGGCGCGAATCGAGAGCTCCGATGAGGTGTCCCTGACGGCGGAGAGTACCGATCACCTTGACAGCCAGTTCGCGGCAGTGGGGGAGCCGGGAAACCTTGATGCTTTTGCGGGCGGAATCACCCGCCTGAGGGAGCGCCTGATTGAGCAGTCCGCGAAAGAGCGCGAGGCGGCTCGCAGCGCAAAAAGCGCGATCATCGCCATCTTCGAAACCTTCCAAAGCCGCTGGCCTGACCCCAACATTGGGGTGTCGATGGACTCATACACCAGCTACCGCGACATTCTCGATGCGGTGTACACCCTCGGCCTGCACGAGCGACGCCAGGAATGGAAGCGACGACTGTCTGCCTGGAGCGGGCAAGACCTTGTTCCTCTTGTGGGAGCCTTCACCACCTCCATCGAGGAGATCGAAGACCGGCTGCGCCCCATCAACGACATTTTGATGACCCTCCCCTTTGGGGCAGGAAGGGACCGACTCAAGATTTCGCTTCGTCGACTGCACCGCGACGATGCCACCGCATTCCGCAAAGAACTGAAGGTGCTCTCATCGGGTTCCACCGAAGAGTTCACCGACGAGGAAACGGAAAGCCGATTCCGCCGCCTGCAAGCGTTTATGGCACAAATCCGACGGCCAGAGGACGGCGCAACTGCCCCGAGCGCCCGCGATGACCTCCTCGACGTACGCAAACACGTGGAGATCACCGCTGTGCGCACCACCCCGGAGGGAGTCGAGGTCAGCACCTACTCCTCGTTGGGCGGCAAGAGCGGTGGAGAATCGCAGGAGCTTGTGGCCTTTGTTGTCGGGGCAGCACTGAGATTCCAGTTGGGCGATGAAAGCCGCACCCGCCCCCGGTTCGCGCCCGTGTTCCTCGACGAGGGCTTTGTGAAGTCTGACTCCGAGTTCGCCGGACGCGCCGTTGCGGCCTGGAAAGGTCTGGGTTTCCAGCTGATTGTCGGTGCACCCCTCGACAAGGTCACCGCGCTGGAACCACACATGGACCTGGTGCTGTCGATGACCAAAAACGCCACCACCGGGTATTCCTACATCACAGCTTTGGCTTCACCGAAGGAAGCCGCGTGAAAAATCCAACTCAACTCATTGCCACCGTCCGTTCCGCGCTAGAAGCCGGGTGGGCTGAAGCCGTAACGGCAGAGGCATCCGCTTGGCCCCAAGATTTTTCGGTTGGAAGCCCAACCCAAGCCGAGCTGGAAGCGGATTATGACGGCTACCACCGCCAGGCGGCGTTGTGGCGACAGTGGGCGAGCGACAACAACCTCGACC
This sequence comes from Glaciihabitans sp., assembly GCA_036008825.1. Lineage (GTDB taxonomy): Bacteria > Actinomycetota > Actinomycetes > Actinomycetales > Microbacteriaceae > Glaciihabitans. The sequence goes on along the minus strand of DASYMY010000717.1, from coordinate 1,143 downwards.
TGGTTACTGTTCTGCGGCGTGTGCACGGCAGCATTCAGTCCATTCCCACCCACGTGAGCATCCCGTCGCTGCACTCGGCCAGCGCGCTTCTCGGCGGAGACTGGCCGGCACTCATCGGGCGTGCACAAACACGCGCAGGCCAGTTGCGCGACCGTTTTCCTGATGTGCAACCCACGAAGTCCCTCATCCGGGGAGTTGTGGAGCTCGACGACACCAATTTTGAGCTGCTCTGCGCGGTGGCCCGCTGGTTCGCTCAGAACACCGAAAACGATGTGGCAGTGAGACAACTCCCCATCGACGGAGTTACGGAGCGGTGGCTCACCAACCACAGCACACTGGTCACCGCTCTCACCGGGCTTGACACCCTGCCGCTCGCCTCGGAGCAGCCGGTTCACATTCCCTTCAGCTATTTGGACCCCGACCACCTCACCGAGGGCGGACGACGCTACGACTCGGTTTCTCTCGGCGACACCATGACACCGGAGTACGCTCCCGACGTCATCGTGATCTGTGGAGAGAGCTCTTCGGCAACCCATTTTGCGCAAATCCCTCTCGCTGTGAGTGTTGATGGAACAGCCCTCATAACCGGGGGAGCGGATGCATCCACGCGACTGGCTCTTCTCGACTGGGTTGCTACCGCCAGCCAGATCATTTTTTGGGGCGACATGGACGCGGCCCACTTTCACGCGCTCGCGCGTTTGCGCCAGGCGGGTCTCACAGTTCACAGCATCCTGATGGACCGCCGCAGCTACGACCGCTACAGCCGGTTCGGGCACACCGCACAGGCGGAGAGTGTGCCAGCACCGCTCGGTGAGGAGGAGTTGTCGCTGCTGTCCGCTTCCGAACGGCAGCTTCTTCTTCTCCTCACCGATCCCGAACATTCGGGGCCGCGTCGGGTGGACCAGGAGTGCATTCCCTTGGCCGCCGCCCATCGGGCCGTTCTGGCGCTCGTCGATCGTTAGTTCCGGGTGGGCTCCACTTCGGTGGCGTTCGAGAAGTCGAGTTCCCACACCGAGCCTGGCCCCACCGGTCCGAACGGACCTGAGCTGCCTTCGGCGGTGGAAATGCTGTTGACCGAGGCGTACACCGCTGACCCGTCCGTGGCGAGGCCCGCAGGCAGTGGAACGTCGATAGCCCAGCGCG
>DASYMY010000716.1:0-14870 GCA_036008825.1 Glaciihabitans sp. | reverse complement strand
CCCGGCTCCACCTACAAGGTGTTTACCCTCATCAACTGGTTGCAGAACGAGCACGGTATTAACGAGGTGGTGAACGGGTCACCGCGCACGATTCCGCAGGGCCAGTTCACCAACTCCTGCACCGGCCGCCCCTCGGGAGCGCCGTATCAGTTCAAAAACGACTCGGGTGAAAGCGGCCCGATGACCGTCGCGACCGCCACCCAGCAGTCTGTCAACGGTGCGTTTATTTCGATGGCCCTCGAGCTGGACCTCTGTGAGATCAAGCAGACCGCTGAGTCTATTGGTGTTCACCGCGCCGACGGCGCCGAGCTTGGTGACACCCCCGCCTCCGTGCTGGGTACCAACGAGATCGCACCGCTGTCGATGGCCACCGCTTACGCCGCCATCGCCGGCCAGGGAATGTACTGCGCTTCCATCGCCGTCGACCGCATCACCGGACCCGATGGTGCCGAGATGGTCGGCCAGCCGCAGAACTGCACCCAGCAGCTTGAGCCGGATGTCGCCAACACCGCGGCGTTCGCCATGGCCAAGGTGATGCTCCCGGGAGGTACCGCTACCCGCGCCAACCCGAACGACGGCGTCGAGTACATCGGTAAAACGGGTACCACTGACGCGTCGAACCACACCTGGGTGATTGGTGCAAGCACACGGGTTGCCACCGCCGTGTGGGTCGGAAACATCGAAGGCTTTGTGCCGATGCGGAGCTACACGAGCCCAACGGGTGCCGCGGGTGGTGTCATCCGCCACGATATTTTCAAACCCATTGCAACGGCCATTGACCGGCTTCCGCAGTACCGCGGCACCGACTTTGCTGAGCCGAATGGCGACCTGCTGACCGGTTCTGGGGTTATTGTCCCCGGCGTCAACGGCCGCACGGTTGAAGAGGCTCGCTCCATTCTGGAAGCCGCCGGATTCACGGTGGTTGACGGTGGAGAAGAAGACGGCTCGGCCGCAGCTGGCACCGTCGCGCGCACCAGCCCCTCCGGCGGTGGTGTGACCTCCAGCGGCGCAACTATTACCGTTTACTCCAGCAACGGCCTGCTCGGCACTGTGCCCAACTCGGTCGGCAACGGAGACGTTCCTGGATACGCGGCCGAAGAGCAGCTGCAGGGCCTCGGTTTCACCAACATCACCACTACCTGCGCCGTGGTGCCCGAGAACCAGAAAGACATGGTTGTCGCCCAGACGCCTAGTGCTGGCACTGCAATGCGCGTGACGGATCCCGTGACGCTGACGGTGGGCCGCGAGAGCTGTTGAGAGTGTGGGTGGCGGCTAGGCCGTCACCCACCCTAAGCTTGTTGAATGTTCTTCAACTATCCTGAGCTCGGCGCCTTCGTTTTTGGCATTGGCTACATCGTCGTTTTTGGCGCCATCATCTTTGTCACGGTGGTTGCCGTGCGCCTGATGTTCGCCGCAACTCGTGCACTGAACGCCGTGACTCGCGAAAAAGAGTTCCGCATTGACCTGCTGATTGCCGGCGAGGACCCGTCAGAGAAGTAACACGTAAGACCCGGTCACGCCGTATTCTGGGTAGCCGGGGGACAAATATCGTGGAACTACGTTGGCTAAACGCGCCGGCCGATGAGGTCGCTGCCGCAATGGCGGCAGTGCGCCGAGACTCCCGGCCCAAGTGGGTACCCACCCGACGACAGGTACTCGTTCACGTCAACCACTGCCTGATCCTCTGGTACCTCTGCATCGTTTTTATGGTCTACGGCATCCGGGTCGACGTAATGCAAGACAGCGTGGTGAGCGCCGCCAACATCCGCGATCTTGTTAGTGCGATAGCCATTCTCGCGGCCTGGCTCTACGGCACGTTCTGGTTGTACCGCTGGGCGGCTAAACCGCCGTCCCCTCGGACGCGACTGAACGATTGGCGGCAAATCCTGACCGCCCTGGTGAACGGATTTGAACCACTCCCCAGCCAGGCAGCCACGTTCTCCTCGATGATCACGGCAGGCAACCGCGGCGTTCGGGAGTACCCCCGATTTGTTGCCCAAGGAATCGAATTTGGCAATCTCACCCATCGGGCGCGTGGATCAGAGCGGTGGCACTACCTCGCCATCACACTGCCGGCACCGCTGCCACACCTCATCCTCGACTCGACATCAAACAACGGGATCGGAAGCGACCTTCCCAGCGGCATCGACCGCGGACAACGCCTCTCTCTCGAGGGTGACTTCGACCGCTGGTTCCACGTATACGCCCCGGTCAAATACCGGTTGGAGGCGCACTACTTCTTCACCCCCGACGTGATGGCTGCGCTCATCGACACCGCCAAGAACTTCAACGTGGAGATCGTTGACAATACCCTCGTCTTTTTCACTTCAAAGCCGGCGGATTTCTCTCACCCCGACACCTGGCGAACCATTTACGCAATCTTCGATAACGCTGCGGTGCGCATTGTGGCCAGCTCCCGTCGGTACCGGGACGAGCGGGTGCCCGGGCAAGAGACCGCGCCGGTCATTTCAAAAATTAAGGCTGAGCTCGAAAACCCTGAGATTCCGTGGGTTGCGCCACGTCCGCGTATCGGAGCAGACGGGCGTCGTCTGATCCTGCGGGACCGCACCAGAAAAATCACCTCGGTGCTTGGTGCCATCGGGTGGTTCTTGCTTCTTACCTTCCTCTACGCAGTTCCCGGCATCTTCGCCTTTGCGGGTTTTATGTCAATAGTCGACGGCAAGTGACCCACCCGTTGACGGTCGCGCAGCTTCCGTTAGTGGTGGCCTGTCTCCGTTGTCCCAAAGAGCAGCGTTCGCCGGGGGATGTCGTAAAACACCGTCTCCGCGGTCGACAGTAGGTCTTGCAGGTTGTCTGCATCATCGGCATCGATGGTCAGCACTTCTTCCCAGGCACCTTGGTCGAGCACGAGCTGAAGCGTCCATGCTCCTGGCTTGCCCGGCTCTCCCGCTACCCAGCTGAACTGATAGTGGCTGAGCTGGCGCACCTTGATGCTGTCGTCGGTCACCGGTTGTGGCAGGTTGTTCATTGTTCTTCTCCTTGTCCAGAGCGGACGGCCAGTCCGCTCCTGCCCACGGTAAACATCTCAAAAGTCAGGGATCAACGCCTTGCGCATTGTCTGACCTCGGCGTAGATCCGCACGATCAGGGAATACCCCGTGAGTTTCGGTCAGCGAGCGCAATCGCTCGGTAGCGTCGAGAGCATGACTGATCACACCGAAGACGTGAAGAAGCTCGCCGAACTGGTGAAGGCCGCCAAAATCGGACTGCTGACAACCTCTAATTCCACCGGCCAGCTGATGAGTCGGCCTCTCGCCATGCAGGAGATCGAGTTCGACGGCGACCTCTGGTTTTTCACTCAGCACCCGTCCCATAAAACGGACGACATTGCCACCAACCCCGAGGTCAACGTTGCCTTTGATTCCGGCAAAGGCTGGGTGTCCATCTCGGGCAAAGCCAGCATTGTGCGCGACCCACACAAGATCGACGAGCTGTGGAACACCGCGGCGAGCGCCTGGTTTCCCGACGGTCGCACCGACCCCACCATTGCGCTGATCAAGGTGCACGGCGAGAGCGCCGAGTTCTGGTCGCGCGATGACCCCAAGGTGGTTGCGCTGTTCAAAATCGCTCGTGCTGCGGTGACCGGCGACCAGCCGGATATTGGTGAAAACAAGGCCTTCAGACTCTAGAGGCCGTTTTTGCGACACCTGGTGTCTAAACCTTTACCGAATGGATTGCCCCCAGTGCGGGTTGAAGCCAGTTTCAGTCCTCGACGATGCACCACAATGGGTGTATGAGAATCGGTATTCTGACCAGCGGCGGAGATGCACCCGGACTGAACGCGGTTATTCGCGGAGCCGTACTGACTGGATCACAGACAGGGTCGGCCGAGTTCGTCGGCTTCCGTGACGGCTGGCGTGGGGTTGTTGAAGACGACCTTATGCCTCTGGGCCGCCACGAGGTCAAAGGTGTCAGCAAGCAGGGTGGCACCATCATCGGCACCTCCCGAACCAACCCGTTCGAGGGTCGCGGCGGTGTTGACCGTGTCAACGAGGTGATGAAGCGCAACGGCATCGACGCCATCATGGCAATTGGTGGCGAGGGCACGCTGTCCGCAGCCAAGCGCCTCACCGACGCAGGCGTTCCCATCGTTGGTGTTCCCAAAACGGTAGATAACGACCTCTCCGCCACCGACTACTGCTTCGGTTTCGACACCGCGGTTGGTATCGCAACCGACGCTATGGACCGCCTGCGCACCACAGGGGATTCCCACGGCCGTTGTATGGTCGCCGAAGTAATGGGCCGCCACGTTGGTTGGATCGCCCTGCACTCCGGAATGGCCGCCGGCGCCCACGTCATTCTGATCCCGGAACGCAAAACCTCCTTCGAGCAGATCACCGAATGGGTGACCAGCGCCAAAGACCGCGGCCGCGCTCCCCTGGTTGTTGTTGCCGAAGGTTTTGCCCTCGACAACATGACCGACGCGCACTCCGAACGAGGACTCGACACCTTCGGCCGCCCCCGCCTCGGTGGCATCGGCGAAATGATTGCCCCCATGATCGAAGAAGCCACCGGCATCGAGACCCGCGCAACCACACTGGGTCACATTCAGCGTGGAGGCACCCCGTCCGCGTTTGACCGCGTTCTCGCGACCCGCCTTGGAATGGCCGCCCTCACCTGCGCCCTCGACAAAAACTGGGGACACATGGTCGCCCTGCAGGGAACCGACATCGTCAACGTGCCGTTCGAAGCCGCCCTTGGCAAGCTCAACACGGTGCCAGACGACCGCTACGAAGAAGCACGCATCCTCTTCGGCTAACACCGGCACTGCCTAACGCAAGAGAGGCACCATGTTTCGCGCTGTACACGTCACCCGGTCCGAGAAGAGTGTTGAGGTAGAGATCTCCACCCTCACCGACGATGATCTCGGACCGGGAGATGTGACGCTCGACGTGCGCTTCTCCGGCATCAACTACAAAGACGCCATGGCCATGGCCGGCAACCCGGGAGTGATGCGCACCTCCCCGCTGATCCCCGGTATTGATCTTGTTGGCACTGTTTCTTCGATCGATACGTCAGCAATCGAAGCGGATGCCTCCGGCCCGGCCGTCGGCGATACCGTCATAGTCAACGGGTGCGGCATTGGCGAAACCCACAACGGTGGTCTCAGCGAACGCGCGCGGGTCAGCAGCGCCTGGCTGGTGCCGGTACCCACAAACATCTCCCCCGCCCAGGCTGCCGCCATTGGCACAGCCGGATTCACTGCGGCCCTCGCCGTTCTCGCGCTCGAACGCGGAAGCCTTGCCAGCTCAGGCTCCGCGGATGCAGGCTTGGGTGGCGGCGACATTCTCGTCACCGGGGCAACTGGCGGGGTCGGCTCTATCGCGATCATCCTCTTGGCTGCAGCCGGTTATCGGGTTGTTGCCGCGACCGGACGTGCGGAAAAACACGGGGACTACCTGCTGGGGCTTGGTGCGGCTGAGGTCATTGACCGGTCGGAGCTAGAAGAGGCCAGTCGCCCCCTACAGAAGCAGCGCTGGGCCGGTGTCATCGACTCGGTTGGCGGTCGGGTTCTCGCGTCAGCCATCGCGCAAACGGTGTACGGCGGAACGGTCGCGGCCTGCGGTATGGCCGGCGGCACCGACCTGCCCACAACGGTGATGCCGTTTATTCTCCGCGGAGTGAACCTTGCCGGTATTAACTCCGTCGACTGCCCTCGCGATGTGCGCCTCAACGCCTGGGACCGTCTCGCTCGCGACCTTGATCTGGGCCTGCTCGATTCACTCACCACAACAGTGAGTTTGGCGGATGCCCCCGCCACCGGCGAACGGCTCCTCGCCGGCGAGCTGCACGGGCGCACCGTCGTCGACGTCCGCGCTTAAGCTCTCATCAATCAGTCAATTCGTCAGTGGCACCGTCGAACGACGAATGGGGAAGTACGCCCGTGCGGTGGCTGATACCGACTCGGATGTATTGCTCCAAAGCCTGCTGCAATGCGTCAAGTGAAACACTTTCTCGTGTCGTGTGCACAAGATCCGGATCTCCTGGACCCCAAATAACTACGGGGGTCCCGGTCGACAAGTTACGAGCAAGCACAGATGCGTCCGTGAAGTATGACGCAGGCTTCTGAGCAATTGGGGCACCGAGGCTTTGCACCCAGACATGATCAACGTCGGTCGAGACAGCAGCCAGGTTGAGCATTACGTCCACATCAGCGACCTCATCCTGAGCCTTCCACCACCCGACGAGCCGGTCAAGGTTGGCGTTTACCACTCGAATATCAACCTGAAATTCACAGCGATCGGGCACAATGTTGGGCACCGTACCCGCGTGAATGGCGCCGATGTTTACCGATTCGTGTCCAAGGTATGGGTGCTCTAACAGAGGTAACTCGGTTAACCGTCCAAGAAGGTTCATGGCCGCTGCGATGGCGTTTTTTCCTCGCTCCGGAGTGCTGCCGTGTGCAGCAAGCCCCGAAGTAGCTATCGAGAGCCAGAGTGCACCCCGGTGTCCAAGAACAACTTCGTTGTGGGTCGATTCGGGCACAATAACTGCATTAACTTGAAGACCCGCGATTAGCGTCGAGACGTCGTTGGCTCCCCTGCAGCCAAGTTCCTCGCCGGTACTCACCGCAAGGGCGACGGGTGCGCCAGCGTGCAACAGCTCAGCGACGGCCACCATGGCCGCGGCCAGGCCTGATTTCATGTCAGAAGTACCGCGCCCATACATTCGCCCGTCTTTGATGACGCCGCCAAATGGATCGGCCAGCCAGACCGACAAGTTGCCGACTGGAACGGTGTCAACGTGGGCGGAAAACAGCAAAAGTTCGTCTGAACGGTCTGATTCAGGGCACGCAAGAAGGGCGGTGGGAGCCCCATCCTGCGAGCGAGTTATTTCGATTCGTCCGGGTGAGTGCTTACGCATCCAGGCCGCGACGAACTCCAGCGCCTTGCCTTCGCCAGGGGTGCCAGAAGTGGAATCGATCTTGACAAGATCGCTCAAGAGCTGGTTACACAGCGCATTCCGCGTTCGCAAGTCACTGTGCACCGGCACGCCCCACCACATCGGCGGCGGCCGCCGTGGCTACCTGCATAGCGGCATATTCGTCGTCGCCCGCAGCCAGCCGGACGGCCAGAGCACCACAATAAGCATCGCCCGCGCCCGTCGTATCCACGACGGAGATCGAAGCTATCGCAGGGACGACATGATCTTTCCATTTAGAACCGGCGGCCCCGCGAGTTACTAGAACCGATGGCAATACTCCGTATCGCCGTTCGAGTTGCTCATTCTCGTGCTCGTTCACCACGATGGGGTCCGCTTGCAGGATGGCCCTATCGGGCACGTCGAGAAACGGGGAGACATTTAACACGAACCGAGCGCCCGACGCCGTTGCCAATTCCGCTGCCCGTACTACAACAGGCGCCGGCACCTCCAAGGTGAGAAGAAGCACGTCAGCAGGGCTGAGCTGACTCTCGTCGGGCAAGTCGTCGACGGCGAGGCGAGCATTCGCTCCGCTCGAGACAACAATCGTGTTTTCACCGTCCAGGCTCACCACAATCACGGCCTCTCCGGTCGGAGTTCCCTGCGTCGCTTGCAGCGCGGAGACATCGATATCCATTCCGGAGAGGCGCTCGCGATAAGCATGACCGTGGGTATCATCCCCAACCCGTCCAACAAAGATCACCTCTGTGGAACCGGCAGACGTGCGGGCCGCGGCAACGGCTTGGTTGGCCCCCTTTCCGCCCCACGCCTTAGCCGCATCCCCACCCAATACGGTTTCGCCAGGCGCTGGATGCCTCTCTACCGAAATGACGGAGTCAATATTTAGGGATCCAATTACGAACAGCCGACCCATGCGCACTTTTTCGTCAGACCGTGGCTGACTCGCGTACCGCGTCGCCTGCAAGCCAGGTAATGGCCTGCTGCCACATGGTGGTGAATCCGTCCCAGTTTGTGAACTCCTCGGGCGCCCAATGGGGGCCGATATCACTGGCGTACGCCAGAGAACGACCGGCACCAATTTGCTGGGTTACTAAGAGAGGAGCATCTTCGAAAGCGGCGAGCACGGATGCCCCGGGCCTCGGCTCAAACCGCTGATATCCCAGGAGGGCCGGAAAATCCGTGTCTACGCCGTCAGTGATGGAGTGCTCGCCGGTGAGGTGCGCGTGCACACCCTCCGGAGACTCTTCGCGGTCGTCGCCTGTTTCCAAAAGCACCGGGAGGATTTCAGCCAGCGGCGTTCCGCGATAGTTGGCCTTGGCTTCAATGCCCTGGAATGACATGTAGCCCCCCACCATTCCAAGGCCACCGCCCGCACGCACCCAGTCCCGCAACACCGAGAGCCGATTCGCGGTCTTCTGCCCCTTGATGAACGTCTGAGCGGGCAGCAAAAAGGTATTCGCGCCAATGTCGGAAAGAAGAACTACGTCGAATTCGTTGAGATCGTCGATGGTCCATGGAAATTTTGTTGCTGCTACGTGGCACGGCATGTAGGTGACGTCGAACCCACCGGCCTCAAGCGCTCCGAGCAGCGCAGCGCCGCCCTCTTGATAGTCGACCGTTGTGAAGGAATCGAAGCCCTTGGTGTGGATAGAGGTGACCGACCAGGATTCGCCGGCTACAAGAACGCGTGTCATGAGTACCAAATTTCTTTCGTGCGGATGGGAAGTGAAAAGGAATGGCGTTCGCCGGTCTGCCGGTTTAGCCGCACAGGTCAGCAATCGTCAGCGCGAAGACGCGAGTGGCTGCGGCGAGATCGGACTCGTAGATGTGCTCATCGGCCTGATGGGCGATACCCATGTGGCCAGGACCGAAGTTGATAGTGGGGCTACCTGAGTCGATCATCAGGCCCATGTCAGTGTGAGACATACAGCCCTGAAGCTCGCTATCCAAGCCCACGGCAAGGGCGGCCTTGAGAGTTTGGGTAACCACCGGCTCAGTGTCAGCAGTCTCACCACAGTCGGCGTCTACCATCCAGTTGATAGTAGGAGGGTGCTCGTCGAACCACTGGTCGCCGCTGACGAATCCGGTAAAAAGTTCTTCAAGTTCCTTCTTCACGATGCTGCCGAGGCCGTGCGAATCTTTCTGAACCGGCAAGTACTGCGCGTTGAAGGTGATTTTGCACGACGAGGCGTACGTGGTCGGAAACTCTCCCGCGTCTAGCTGCGCTACCCGGATCTGGCATGGGATGGGAATGTATTTGTGGTTCTTAAGTGGGTCGACAGCCCACGCGGCGTTGCGCTCGGAGATTGCGTCCAGCAGACGATGACCGTAGTCAATGGCGTCTACGGCTCCGTCTTCCTGCCACGGGCGCCGCTCGAGCTCGATATGCCCAGCGCGACCGTGCAGAGTTACCTCGCCCCACAGGATGCCGCGACAGAGAGGTGCAATATTGAGGTTTGTTGCCTCCGGCACGATGGTGCCCGCCTCGGCAATGTACCCGCGGTCAACTAGGGCAAGCGTCCCCATTCCGCCCGCTTCCTCATCGGCCACGGATGCGACGATCAGATCCGACTCAAGCTGAACGCCCGCGGCTTTGAGCGCGGCGATCGCACCAAGGGCGGCGGCCATGCCGCCCTTCATGTCGACCGCGCCACGGCCGAAGATCTTGCCGTCCTTTCGTTCCCCACCGAACGGGTCCTCAGTCCAGAGGCTGCCGACGCTCACCACGTCGCAGTGGCCCTGGATCATTAGCGCGGGAGCATCAGGGTTGGAACCCTTGAATCGCGCGACAACGTTCGGACGGCCGGTGAAGTCGCGGCCTGGGTAGTAGCCAGGACCGTCGGAGCGGTGGGCAAGGTCGTCAGCGTTGGGCTCCCATACATCGATCTCGTCCGCGCCCAGTTCTCGCAATACTCTTTCGAAGACGTCTTGCACTGCTTGCTCGCCTGAGATCTCGGCGGGATCGCCGAACCACGGATTAACACTCGGGGCTCGCAACAGTTCCTGAAGCATGGCCACGGTCTGCTCGGTTCCAGCATCAACGGCGGCGAGGATGCGGGCGGAGTTCTCGGTCATTGTCGTCCTTTTCTGTAGTGCGGGAGGTCGTGATCAGGTGTTGAGAGTGGGGATATTTGTCGCAACGGCTAGACGGTGGTCGCCTGAGTGGCGCCTCGGGGACGCATCAGCATCGAGCCAATCAACACCAGGCCAAGCAGGCCGATTTGATAGGTACTGCCGATACCAGCCAACTGCATGCCCGAGTTGAGAATGGCGACGAGAATTAGCGCAAGGAATGTGCCGGACAGCTTTCCGACACCACCTGTGATGGCGGTACCGCCGAGTACAGCGATTGTGATGGCCTGCAGTTCAAAGCCGGTGCCGGCAGCGGGGCGTGCATTTAGCAGCCAGGACGCGGTGATAATCGCGCCGACTGCCGCGAGGGTCGACGCAATCATGTAGAGACTGATACGTATACGTCGCACATTGATGCCGGCCAAGGAGGCCGCATGGGCGTTGGATCCCGTGGCGTAGACCTGGCGACCGAATATTGTGCGCCTCATCACGAAGGCGCCGAAGAGGAACAGTGGGATGAGCACCATCAAGACTTGGAACGGCACGCCTAGCACTGACGTTTGACCAATGGTGCTGAAACCGTCTCGGTCGAACCCATTGATGTCCACCCCATTGGCCAACACCATGGCCGCCGAGGCGTAAAGGTAAAGCGTTCCGAGGGTCACGATAAGCGGTGGCAGCCGCAGGAGCGTGATGAACACCCCGTTGATTAGCCCGAGCACCGCGCCAACGCCCAAGGTGATGAGAGCCGCGAGCCAGGGGCTAATTCCTCCGTTCACAGAGAGTAGGCCAAAAGAAACCGAGCAGAGCGAAAGAGTAGAGCCAATCGACAGGTCGATGCCGCCACCGCCGCCCAGGATGACGAGCGACTGACCGAGCGCCAGCACGCCAATCACTGCCGAGTATTGCAGCAGCGTGAGCAGGTTGGCGGTGTTGAGAAAATATGGCGAGATAAGGCTCATCACAACGAGGGCAAGGACAATGAGACCGAGCAGCACCACCCGGCGGTCCTTACCAAGGTGGCTAAGCCCTACGAGGCGACCGCCCGAGCGTGGTGCAGGTGCGGCACTACTGGCTCCCTGCGAGATGGTGCCCCGGGAGGGAGTGGTGTTTTTTTGGTTCGACATCACAAGGTCCTGTCTTTACGGGCATTGATGAGGACGGCGAGGCCATTAATCGAAACGGCGACCAGGATTACTACGCCAACGATTAGCCCGTTCCACAACGATGGAACCCCCGCCAAAACGATGCCGTTATCGAGAACGATGATGAAAAGCACGCCGCCCAACGTGCGCAACACTGACCCTTCACCGCCGAGAATCGAAGTGCCGCCTACCACCACCGAGGCGATGGCGAGCATGGTCAGTTCTCCACCACTCGAGGCCTGCACTACGCCTACTCGGGCTAGGTAGGTACATGCGGCGACACCCACCAAGACGCCCAGAATGATCGAGCAAGCCACCCGCACACGGCGGACATTTATGCCGGCGAGCTTGGCAGCCTCGACATTAGAGCCGATTGCGTAGATGGAGCGGCCGAACTTCGTTTGCGTGAGTACGGCGTGCAACACCAGATAAACGGCAAGCACGATCAGAACCAATACAGGGAGGTCTCCTATGCGTGCCCCTCCGGAGAGAAACGGGAATACCGGCGTGGAGAAGATGTCCCGACTATTCCATAGGGCGAAGAGCCCGGTCTGAAACAGGGCGCTGGTTCCTAGCGTCGCAACAATCGACGGAATCGCAAGACGCGCGGTTAGCAATCCGTTGATCAGTCCAACAACCACTCCCCCAGCGAGAGCCGCGAGAAAAACTACAATTGGCGGCTGTCCGGCGTTCATGAGAGACGCCACCACCCATGACAACATGCCAACCGCAAATCCAGTCGAAACGTCGATGCCGCCCATCAAAATCACCAAGGTGAGACCGGCAGCAATGAGTGCCAAGTCCGCGGCGTTTACGGCCACGTTGGTGAGGTTCTGCACGGTGAGGAAGAAGGGCGAAAGGAAGGAGAAAACGACGAACTCCATCACCAGCAGGACTGGAAGCAGCCATACTTGCACCGCGTGGATAGCTCTCAAGAGGGTTACACGGGAGGAGCCATCTTGCCGCTTGGTGTCGGGGCTCGCGCTAGGTTGAGAGAGGGTTGTTGTCATGCTGCGGCTCCCGTCGCGGCTCGAAGCACTGCGGTTTCGGTTATGTCAGAGCCCTGCGCGCTCCACGCCAGGCGACCCTCGTGGAGCACATGCACGGTCTCAGCCAACTCAAGTAGTTCTGCCATTTCGCTGGAGATCAACAGCACAGCGATACCGGTGGCGGCAAGGTCACGGATACGCCGATGTATTTCGCGTTTTGTACCCACATCGATGCCGCGCGTGGGTTCATCCAGGATGAGAAGCTGCGGGTTCGTTGCCATGAGGCGGGCCAGGAGCACCTTTTGCTGGTTGCCACCCGACAGCGAAGTTATTGGAGACGCCGCGGACTCCGCCTTAATTGACAACCGGGCCATCCAGGTGTCCACGAGATCGCGCTCGCCCGATGTGGTGACGATGCCTCCGCGGCTTACGCCCCGCAGGGCCGCTGCCGAAAGATTATCGCCGACGCTGAGGTGGGGGAAAATACCCTGCGTCTTACGGTCTTCTGGGAGGTAGGCAATGCCTTGTTCCAAGGCCGTGCGACTGGAGTGTGGTTGGTATGGAGCGCCTTGAAACTCGATAGTGCCGGAATCCAAAGGGAGTTCACCGCAGATGGCCAGCGCCAGTTCGCTTCGTCCAGCACCCACTAGGCCGTAAAACCCGGTGATCTGCCCGGGACGAACGGTGAAGCTGATATCACTGAAGATGCCAGCCGAAGACAGCCCCTCCACGGCAAGGATGGGCGGAGTAGCCTGACTTACCGGGTTTGTAGTGACTGTCGGCGAATCCGGCACAAGGGCGCCTTCGCTGGTCACCGAAACCGCGCTAACAGATCCCATCATGCGCAACAGGCCTTCCCTGTCCGGGTCATCGGTCTCCCCCGAGTTACGCCCGTCGCGCAGTACCACAAACCTGTCGGCCACTCGTTCGAGTTCGTCGAAACGGTGAGTGATGTAACAGATGGCGGTCCCTGCGGCGCTCAACTGATCGACCATGGTGAACAGTCGCTCGGACTCAGTGTCGGTCAGGATGGAGGTGGGTTCGTCGAGAATTAGCACCCGAGCTTGGTTTGCAACAGCTCGGGCGATCAGAATTTGTTGCTGATCCGCGAGAGAAAGGTCGCCCATCCGTCGTTTCAGCATCCTGTTGGGCAGCTGAAGGCGGTCAAGAAGACCCGTCGCCTCTTTAGCCATCGCTGCCCGGTCAAGCCAGACGAGTCCACGAGTAGCCTGGCGACCCATGAACAGGTTCTCCATCACGCTCAGATGCGGAAATCCGGAGGGCTCTTGGTAGACCGTCGAAACGCCAGCTCGGATGGCGTCGGTAGGTGAAGCCGGCGCGTAGGCTTCACCGTCCAACGTCATCGAGCCGCCGTCTGGGAGATGCACACCCGCAATGAGCTTCATCAGGGTGGACTTGCCCGCGCCGTTCTCCCCCATGATGGCGACCCGTTCGCCTGCCTGGATGCTGAACTCAACGTCGGTCAATGCCAATGTGGCGCCGAACCGTTTTGTGAGCCCGAGGGCACTCAGTGTTGGTGTGGTCTGCATTTTTCGTGAACCTTAGAAGTCGTAGTCCGCGTAGTTGTCTTTAGTGAAGACGGTCGGATCACCCAAGAGCAAAGTGGAGGTATCCGCGTCGTACACCACTGGCTCGTCAAGCCCCGGTACGTCGTTCTCGGCCTCAAACTCCGTACCCTCGGTGAGTTGGTACAGCGCCCAGACGGTGAGGTATCCAAGATCTTCGACGTTCCAGAGCACGGTCGAGGTCATGGCGCCGCTCTCAAGGAAAGGGGCGGCCGTCTGTGGTGAGCCAAATCCTGTTACCGCGACCTCGCCAATCTTGTTGGCGTTAGTCACGGCCTGTCCCACGCCGGGAACGGCAGTAGAGGGAACCGCGATAATGCCCTTGAGGTCAGGAAAGGCTGTCATGAGGTTCTGAGCCTCCTGGAGCGCTTCGGCAGTATTGGCCGTGTAACGAATACCGCCCACGAGTTCCATGTCGGGGTACTGTTCGGCAGCTTGTTCTTCTGCAGCCGCTATCCAGTTATTGAACGTCGCCACGTCTGCGCCTCCAGAAATGATGGCGTACTGGCCTTCTTCTCCAGCGGCTTCAGCGATCTCGTCCATGACCGTTGTACCAAGGGATTCGTCGCTGGCCTGCGACACAAAAACTGAGCGGGTGCTGTCGGGCGCGTCAGCATCTGCTGTGGCGATCTGCACCCCGGCATCCTGGGCGCTAGTGAGTGAATTGTTGATCGACGTGGGGTCTAAGGGCGAGATCGCGATAGCGTCAAACCCCTGTGCGACGAGGTTGTCGACGATTCTCACCTGTTCGGTGGCATCTACCTGGGAGGGCCCGGTCTGCGTATAGGAGATCCCCAGCTCTTCGGCCGCGGCGTCGCCGCCTGTTTTGAAACCGTTGAAGTATGGGATGCCTTCGATCTGCGATACGAAGGCGACGCGGGTCTCATCGGAACTTTCGGAG
The DNA here is from genome assembly GCA_036008825.1 of Glaciihabitans sp. GTDB lineage: Bacteria > Actinomycetota > Actinomycetes > Actinomycetales > Microbacteriaceae > Glaciihabitans. The sequence continues at coordinate 275 of DASYMY010000716.1, read as the reverse complement.
GAGCCGTCGGTGCTGGTGCTCGACGGCGTTGTGGAGCACGCTGCTAGGAGAACGGCGGCTGCGGTGAATATGCCTGACGCCGCGAGTATTCGCTTGTTCACAGTCTTCCTTCTAAATCGTTTGCCGCTTCGGGAGAAAGCGGAGATTGCCGTGTGGAGGGAAATCGTGAATGTAATCGATTACCTTGTTGCAACACACTACGATCGATCTAGGGCACCGTCAAGCAACTTTTCGCCTGGAAACATGACGTTAACAAACACGTAAAGCAGAGGAAA
>DASYMY010000715.1:0-2156 GCA_036008825.1 Glaciihabitans sp. | reverse complement strand
ATCAACGGAACCCTCAAAGTGTTTGACAGCGTTCTCGCACTCACCAACGGCGGGCCGGGTACCTCCACCAGTCCGCTGACCCTGTACATGTTCCAGACCTCATTCACCTACGGCGAATACGGCTACGGCAGCACCATCGCGCTGCTGCTGACCATCCTCTGCCTCATCGTGACGGTCTTCATTTTCCGCTCATCACGGCGCGACCTCACGAAGGGCTAGCCAGTGTCTGCTTCCATCCTCACCGAGACCGCCCGCCGCTCTCGAACCGATGTTCCCCGCCGAAACCGGGGGCGTCGACCATCGGCCGCCAGGAAGTTTTTCACCAAACTGCCCACAACGATCCTGGTCACACTGCTGCTCTTCGTTGTGGTGTACCCACTCATCTGGTTGCTTCTTGGCTCGTTCAAGTCGAACCGCGAGTTTCTAGAAGAGCCGGTCTGGTCGCTGCCGTCCACCCTCAACTTCGACAACTACGTCGAGGCGTGGAACACGGGAAACATCGCCCAGTACGCGACCAACAGCATCCTGTCGGTATTCCCCGCGCTGATCCTCATCATCCTGCTGGGCACGGCCGCCGGTTTCGCCCTCGAAGTGCTGGTCTGGAAGGGACGCAACACCGTTCTGCTCGCCTTCCTGGTGGGAATCATGGTGCCCAGCCAGATGATTCTGCTGCCGTTGTTCACGGTTTACTTCCAAACCGGACTCACCGGAACCCTGTGGCCGCTGATCATCACTTACACCGCCATCGGGCTTCCCCTGACCGTGTTTATGATGGCGACCTACTTCAGGGCCATCCCCAAAGAGGTATTTGAAGCGGCCACCCTCGACGGCGCCGGAGTCATTCGCACCTTCTTCCTGGTGGCCATGCCGATGGTGTCAAACGCCATCTTCACGGTGGCCCTCGTGCAGTTCTTCTTCATCTGGAACGACCTGCTGATCGCCCTGACCTTCACCAACTCCAGCGACCTGCGCACCATCCAGGTGGGTCTTTTGAACTTCAGCGGCGAGTTCGGCTCCACCAACTACGGTCCGCTGTTCGCGGCCATCTGCATCAACGTGTTTGGCACGCTGGCGCTGTACCTCATCCTCAACCAGCGGGTTCAAAAGGGCCTCACCGCGGGCTCCGTGAAAGGCTAGAGCACTCCGTGTCTCCCACAATTATTCGTCCGGTTCGTTTCGAGCACCACACCATAGACACCCTGGGAATCGGAGTTTCCACCCCACGCCTGTCCTGGCAGATCAGCGCAGAGCCCGGCTTCGTGCAGGCCGGGTACGAACTCGAGTTTGACCGCGCAGGCAGCGTGCAGAGCACCGGCCGAGTGGATAGTGCCGAGCAGGTTCTAGTGGCCTGGCCGCTTGCCCCGCTGGCTTCCCGCGAAAGCGTGGGAGTTCGGGTTCGTGTGTTTGGTGACGACGGCAGCATCAGCGCCTTCAGTGACACCGCAACAGTGGAAGCTGGCCTCCTTGAGCCCACCGATTGGGTGGCGCAGGCTGTTGGAGCAGGCTGGCCTGAAGAGCTCGACACCGATCGCCGCCCACCGCTGGTGCGCCGCGAGTTCTCCTTGGAGGCGCCGGTGCGCTCCGCCCGCCTCTACGTCACCGCCCACGGTGTGCACGAAACGGAGATCAACGGGCAGCGTGTCAGCGACGACGTTCTCTCTCCCGGCTGGACCGTGTATGGGCAACGCCTGCGCTATTACACCCACGACGTCACCGAACTTCTTACTCCCGGCGCGAACGCCATTGGCGCCTGGCTCGGCGACGGTTGGTACCGCGGACGAATGGGATTCAACGGCGGCCAACGCAACTTATATGGGGCGGATGCCTCACTGCTGGCGCAACTCGAAGTCGAGTACGTTGATGGCCGTCGGGAGACAATTGCCACCGACGGCACTTGGTTGGCTTCGACCGGACCGATTCTCACCTCCGGACTCTACGACGGTGAAAGCTACGACAGCCGCGAGGAACAGCCTGGCTTTAGCCAGCCCGGATTCGTAGGCAGCGGCTGGAGCCCGGTAGCGATCAGCCCCCGCGACCCGGCCACCCTGGTCGCCCCGGACGGCCCACCGGTGCGCTGCACCGAAGAGCTTGAACCGGTGAGCGTGACCCGATCGGCGTCCGGTGCGTACCTGCTCGACTTCGGCCAAAACCTGGTC
>DASYMY010000714.1:0-1933 GCA_036008825.1 Glaciihabitans sp. | reverse complement strand
TGCACCAAAGCTGATCACAAAGATATTCGCGGCAACCAGCGCTACAGGACCCCACGCCCCAGGCAACGAGGGCGAATCGCCGGACCCAGTGGCTTGGCTAAAGGCGATTGCCATCGCACCGAGCGACACCGCCATGCCGAGTGAACCGGTGAGCAGGATGGGGCGGCGACCAATGCGGTCAACCAGTGCGATAGCAATGAACGTCACCACAATGTTGGTGACGGCGGTGAAGACCGAGATGGTTAGTGAGTCGCTTTCTTCGAAACCTACCGACTTCCAGAGCGTGGTCGAGTAGTAGAAGATGACGTTGATTCCCACGAACTGTTGGAAGACGGAGAGAATAATTCCCACCCACACGATGGGCTTGAGTCCGAACCGGTTGCCGCGCAGCGCACCCTTGCGTGATCCTTGTGCGTCAGTCTCGATGCCCTGGCGCATGTCTCGAATTGCCCGTTCAACATCGTCGTCTGGCCACAACCGGGCGAAAATTGTACGCACTTCATCGTCGCGGCCCTTAAGGACAAGGAAACGCGGCGACTCCGGCAGCCGCAGTGCCACTAGGCCATACACAACTGCGGGCACAATGCCAGCAAGGAACATCCAGCGCCATGCCTCCAGTCCCAACCAAAACTCAGCCGCCGCGGTACCGGCTGCGTTCGCAAACATGGTGTCCGAGAGCAACGCGGCGAAGATGCCGAGGGTGATTGCCAGCTGCTGAAGGGAGCCGAGGCGTCCCCGCAGTTGCTTGGGAGAAATTTCCGCGATGTACGCGGGGGCGATGACGGAGGCGATACCAATCCCTAGCCCGCCGACAAGACGCCAAACGATGAGGTCAACTACGCCGATGGCGAACCCTGAGCCGATGGCACTCACCAAGAACAGCACAGAGCCAATCAGCATGGCGGGAATGCGTCCCCACCGGTCGGCCAAACGTCCCGCGAGGTAGGCGCCAACGGCGCACCCGATCAGTGCGCTGGCGACAGCAAATCCGGTGAGCGACTCGGTGAGCCCAAATTGCTCCTGGATCGGGTCAACGGCCCCGTTCACAACGGAGGAGTCAAACCCGAACAAAAATCCACCGAGTGCGCCCGCGATAGCGAGCACAATCACTTTGAAATTAGTGCGCGATTTCGCGCTGGTACGTGCGTCGGTCATGTGTGGAGCAAAGCTTTCTGCGAGTCGAGGAGAGCGCTCGGACGCAGCAGTTCCACGCCACGAGCACGGCGGTAGGCACCGATGCCCTGACGTTAATCACCAACTAATACCCCTGTTCGGGGGCCGAAAGTCGGTGACAACCGACACCCACTCTAGACCTGAGAATGCACCTGTTTTGCCCGAGCGCGGCGGAGTCGGATGGCGAGCGCGACAAGTGCGCGCCAGCCGATGAGAAAAACGCCGAGAGTGACCGCAGTAACAATCGCGAAACTGAGCGCAACGCCCTGGCCGCTGAGTAGCCGCAGCATCAGAGCAACCACAACCGTCACCGCCCAGATGCCCGCCGCGGTGCCCACGCTCAGTGGCTGGCGCCACACCCGGGCAAGCAACCAGCCGAGGGCAAGCCCAGCAACGAATGGCCACGCGGTACCAAGGAAGCCCACAAGGCTTCCCGGCTCGCTGTGACTGGCTCGACCGATGGCAACAAAGGCGAGGACCACAATCAGATCAACTGTGACGGCGATGCTGAGGCGATTCGGAAAAGCCGGAGCAGTGGGCGAGGTCATACTTCGAGCTTACGACGCCCCGTACCGCCCGAGCGCGTGGCATCCGCAACTGTAGTTTTCTCATCCTCACGTGAAGAAAGTCTCATGATGTGCGCAACTGTTGACGTGGCCACGTGAGCGGAGTTCCATGGCGAAGAACCCCCCAAACGGGGGTAGTCCAACACCGTCAGAGTTGACGGCTGTTGATTCCATTCGGAAGGAGATAACCATGA
>DASYMY010000713.1:0-1514 GCA_036008825.1 Glaciihabitans sp. | reverse complement strand
CGAGCGTCCAAACCACGGTCCAGGCCGGCGGCGCGATCATCGATACCAACGGATTCAGCACATCGCTCAGTTCGTTCCTTTCGCACGACCCGTCGCTGGACATGGACGGTGGACTGAGGAAACGGGGTGAGGGCGTCCTGACGGTAACCAATGCGGCCAGCTACAACGGCCCCACCGTGGTGGAAGCCGGCACCCTGGCGCTCGGCGGCAGTATCAGCGGTTCCGCCAACATCGCCGTGCGCGCCGGTGCAACCCTGAATCCCACCGCCGCGGGTGATTTCTTGCTCAACTCGATCCAGACCTTGGGCGGCAGCGGCACGGTGCTCGGCAACGTCAACACGGAGACCGGTGCCAGGCTCAGTCCGGGAGACGACATCGGCAATTTGACCATCGGCGGGAATCTTAATCTCACCCTGGCTGTGACGCCCAACGCCAGCGCGGCGCTGATCTTCGGGCTCGCCGGCACCAACGATCGCATCACGCTTACCACGGGGTCAGTGGCCATCGGCACGGGCTTGTTGGGATTCAACGATTTCGCCTTCACGACCCTCACCGGATTCGCGCCCGGGACCTATACGTTGTTCGACACCAGCACAGCGATCAGCGGCAGCCTCGACAACGCCAACCTGACCGGCTCGCTCGGCGGCTTCACCGGAACTCTTGGATTCGCTGAGAGCGGCCAGGATCTCGTGCTCGTTGTCGTTCCGGAGCCCGGCTCTGCAGCATTGCTGCTGGCGAGCTTCGGTTCGCTACTCGGCCTGCGTCGTTTCCGGTCGGGTCAACGAAGCTGATGACCACCCAGCCCGGTGCGCAAGTCGCCGCACCGGCGAAAGATTAGCGGTGGAGATTGATTCAGATCGAGCGCAGCGTAAGCAGCGCCTGCGAGATACGCGACCGTTCTGAGTTAGCGGGTAAACCTCGTCTGGCCGCTCGTATTTCCCCCACCCCGCCAGCCGATGCCATTCCCCCCCTTGCGTGCTGCGGCTGCCGTGGTTGCATTCCTATGTTTCCTGCCGCTGCTCGCCAGCGGGCAAACCCTGAACGTCACCAACGACGTTCGCAAGTTCGCCACGCTGCCGGATACCGTGGCGACGCTGTCCGGCAAAGCGGAACTGCACGTCAGCAATGCGGGCGATCCCATCGCCGGCAGCGTGATTCATCTCAATTCGCCGGACGCTTGGTTCTTCCTCACGAACATCGCGCCGTCTCGCGTCGTCTCAACCTTCCTTGGCCGGGTGCGGGTGAATGGCGCGGCTGCAATGACCGACACCAACGTGCGCGTGGTGCAGTACGAGATGGGCAGCGTGGTCATTCCCCACGCCCCGTCCTTCTCTCCGATGGAAGTCTTCGACGGTAAGGCCTTCACCGGCCCATCCAAACAGTTACGCCTCTACACTTATTACAACGACACCAGCCTGGGCGGCCTCCAGCGGGCAGTGAGTTCCTTTAAGCTGAAGCGCGGTTACATGGCGACCGTGGCGCAGCAGCCGAACGGGTCCGGTGCCAGCAAGGTG
>DASYMY010000712.1:0-2116 GCA_036008825.1 Glaciihabitans sp. | reverse complement strand
CGGGCCGCGACTCGCGCCGCCCGGCCCACGGTCACGACCGAGCGTAAGAAGACGCTGCACTGACCTGCTCCGGGGTGGGCCGCACCCCGGTGTACCGCTCGAACTGCTCGGCGGCCTGCAGCGCAATAACCTGCGCGCCCGTGATCACTGTTTTGCCTGCGTCGCGAGCGGCAACAATAAGCGGTGTCTCCGCGGGTAAGGCGACAACGTCGAATACCGTGTCAGCGCTGTCGATGACGGGGAGGGGGAAGGCGAGGGTGTCCGCCTCGGGCCCACCCGCCATGCCCAGGGGAGTGACATTTACAAGGAGGGGCGCGGTGAGTGAACCCAGCTCGGCGGCCCAGGCGTATCCCACCTCGTGTGCCAGCGCCCGACCTGTGTCTTCGTTGCGGGCACCGATCGTTCCGTTGGTAAAGCCGGAGTCACGCAGCGCTGCCGCAACAGCTTTCGCCATTCCGCCACTTCCCCGCAGCAGCAAGGGAGCATCAGGGGAGAGCGAGCTCTCACGAATGAGATCGGCCGCGGCGATGTAGTCCGTGTTGTACGCGCGAAGGTACCCGTCGTCGTTCACGATGGTGTTCACCGATTGAATGGCCGAAGCTGAGGCATCCAGCTCATCAACCAGTGCAATCACATCCTCTTTGAACGGCATCGAGACCGAGCATCCACGGATTCCGAGCGCGCGGACACCCCCAATCGCTGCGGCAATGTCGGTCGTTGTGAATGCCTTGTAGACGAAGTCCAATCCCAGTTCGTCGTAGAGGTAGTTGTGAAAACGTGTGCCGAAATTACTGGGCCGTGCGGCGAGTGAGATGCACAGCAGAGTGTCTTTATTGAGGGTGGGTTTTGTCACGGTCGATTCTCGATTCAGGGTGTGCGCATCCCGAAGAGCCGGGGTGGAAACCAGCCTAGTAACCCGTTCAGAAGTTCAGGACTTTCGACCCTGATACACAACAACCGTTGTTGATTGACTGTAAATATCCAATCGAACCTTGACGAAAGGCATCCCGTGTCTACCGCAACAGCCCCCGCAAGCACCCTCGCTCTCACACCGAAGAAAGCACTTATCGTCCGCTGGGTGGGCATCATCAGCCTGCTGGGTGCGGCTGTCCTCATCATTGGCGGTGGAACCGTCTGGGGAGTTGTCACGAGCCAGTTGAAGGCGGAGTCCATCACGGTGAGCGAAGACGCGGACTTTATGCCTGGTGCCGAGGTTCAGGGCCCCTTCAGCGCATACGCGCAGGCCGGCATCATCAACAAGCACGCACTGGCTGCGAGCGAAGGCAAGACCTACGCCCAGCTCGAACAGGATGACCCGGTGCGCGCCACGATGATGAACGCCTCGTTCCTCCGTGCATCGCTCTTCACCTCGGTTGTTTCCTACGGTGTCTCAGCTTTCGCGATCGGTATGGGTGTGCTTGCTGGCCTCACCGGCTACGCCTTCATCACCATCGCACCGTCCACCAAGAAGAAGAACGCGTAAGCGTTAGCTCCACCCTCAAACCTCGGGCCCGACAGCATCCGCTGTCGGGCCGGAGGTTTTTGCATGCCAGGTGTCCGTCGCTGCCCCATTGCAGTTTTGGTCCTCGCCTTAATTCGGCGACGCTACCGTAAGAGTGCGGGGGCGGCTATCGTTGTGCCACGTACCTGACAAATCCTTCGAAACAGTTCCTCCTGCATATATTGCAATCGTCAACCGAAAGGATTTTGGTCCGTCTTTGCGCTGTAAAACACCTGTAGCCATCACTCGCGACCGGGTGTAGTGGAGCGCACGTCTGCAACCAGGTGCTGACAGAGAAGTTCGATGACAGCAATCTCAACCAGAAGTCACAGGTTTGTCGTAAGCGGACATGTACGTGGTGAGGAGGTCAGTGACATGGCGAAGGAATTGTGTGAGGGCGGCGAAGTCGCGGGTCTGACCCCAGACGCTCGACCAGCCATGGGCTCTTCGGACATGTTAGTTGCCGACAACGTCCGTCGTCTCATCCATTCAGCATCGTTGTTGCCACGGCGCTCTCACCCACGTCGCTTGGTGATGTTGCTCGCGGGTTTGGCTGCAGTAGCGGGGATCTTATTGCTTCCGGGGTGCGTGCCAGTGGCCGTTCCGTCCGTTGAG
>DASYMY010000711.1:0-1800 GCA_036008825.1 Glaciihabitans sp. | reverse complement strand
GACATCGGCATATTTGTGGAATCGCCCGACGGGGGATTGCTCGCGCAGCCTCGCATGCTCGGTACCTGGTGGTTCATCATCCTTGACCCTGCTTCTTCCCCCGTGGACATCATTTCCGACGCCACCATGGGTCTCGCTCTGCAATGGGAAGAATCCGGAGTTCTCAGCCGCACCTTCACCGCGGACAGCGACCGCACTTTCTCGCTTCGCCGACGGTCAGATGTGTGGGCATTCGCGATTGGCAACACCGAGGCCGAGGCGCCCGAGCTCATGGAAGAGCAAGTCACCCAGGACCGCGTTGTCGCCGAGCTGCGTCGTTTTGTGAACGAATTCCCTGGGAGCAGCAGCACCAAATGACCGATCCGCTAGCCGAGGGCATTACCTGGCCCCAGGACGATCTGTCCATGGCCGAGCGTGCGCAGCTGATGGTTCAGCAAACTGAAGGCCGTCTCGAGTTCAACTGGCACATTCCGGCTACCGCGGCGGCCATCGAACTTGTCCTCCTCGGGCGCATCGGTAAAGTCCCCGATCGATCCTTTTTCAACGGTGTCACGCCATGGAAATTGGTGATTGCCAGCGCGGAGCCCACCGGCAACCCCGTACTCGATGCAGCCCTACAAGTTCTCACCAGCCGCCAGAAGCCATGGCGGACGGACAAATACCTCATGAAAATCGGGGGAGTCGTAGCCACTGCCGTTCAGACCGAACTCACGCGGCGTGGAATGGTCAGTATCGACCGCGACTTTACCCCGCCACACGGGTATCTGATTATCGAGGATGAACGTGCGTTTGCGGCCGCGCGGCACCCTGTAGCTCGCGCACGATCACTCCCCGAAATAGTCACAGACCCTCGATTGGGTGGAATTGTGGATGCAATTCGAAATAGTGGTGAGCGGTACAAAGGTGAGCTTGGTGTTCAACCTCGTATTCGGTGGGAGTGGTACCCGGCAGAGCATCGAGACTTGATCGAAGCGCTGCTCGCCGGTGAACACCTGAACACCGCCACCCAGTAATCCCCCTTCGCTCTGCCGCGTCATCGCCTCAGCTCCAGTTGAGGTACACGTCACCCCCTAAGGATCCTCATGACAGATTTCGTCCCGGACGACGACACCCAAACAGTGGCACCGACAGGGTTCTCATCCCCAGAACTTCAGCATTTGCTTGCCAGCGGAACGGGTAAATCTTCCAAACGCAGCGCCGAACTGCTTGGTCTTGCGCCGCTCCCTTCCATGGAGGAAACCGTCCTCGTCGGTGGTGCTGCGCTGCTGGTACGGGGACAGCTGAGCATCCTCGACGACATCGATGTTGTTCCGAAAGACGCGGCACTCGACGTTGGCTATGCGCTCACGAATGCACTCCGTTGGATGGTGCTGAAGGGTGCTTCCGACGGTACGTCCCAGCTTTGCTTGTATGTCGAATCTGACAAAGCCGCTGTGTATGCGCGACCAGGCGAACTCGGAACCTGGTGGTTCACCATCCTCGATCCGGCCATTGGTAGCGAGCAAGTTGTGGCCGCAACCGTCATGTCCATGGCCCATGTTGCCGAGGATTCGGCCGTGATTGTCCGAGACATTAGTGCAGCCGGCGACCACACTTTCTCAATTCAGCGCCGGGGAAAAGACTGGGGATACGCACACGGAAAGTCGGATGCAGCCACGCCCGAGACGCTCGTAGAGGATGCCGACCCGGATGCGATGCTCAACGATCTCACCTTGTTTATTACGCGGTTTACCGAAACCCGCTAAAGGTTTCGAGCGCCACTTCGTCATTCAATGAATGCTGTTTGGCGACACCCGGTAC
>DASYMY010000710.1:0-1659 GCA_036008825.1 Glaciihabitans sp. | reverse complement strand
CGCCGCGGACCGCCACCGGCAGTCCGGTGGCACGGGCGAACTTGACTGCGGCCATAACATCAGCGACTCCCGCGCATCGAATGATGAGTGCGGGGTGTTTATCGACCGATCCGTTCCAGATGCGGCGGTGGGAGTCGAAGGCTGGGTCCTCAGGTCCAATCAACTCGCCGCGAAGTTGGGCTCCGATCATCTGCAGGGCTTCTGTTCCAACGCTCATACCTTCAGCGTTCCACCGCGAACTGTCGCTGCCAACCCCCTGCTGGCGCGGACATCGGGTGGTTTCTGTCGTCGAATCCGCGTGCCGCGACAAGATCGAGTCGCGCGGTATCGCTGTCCCCCGGCTAGGTGAACTACCCGAGACGCTCTCTTCGCATCGAGCGTGTTCAGCACTCGCCAAACCATCTAGCTGTACCGAGCCGACAGGGTGGTGACACGACCGTCACCACCGTCACGATTGCTCTCACCGAGGCAGCGGCGGGCCCGATGAAACGGCTCTTACTGAGCTAGCGCGACAAGTGTGAGGAGCGACAACACCACACTTGGCAACAGCACAAGGAGTGCCGTAATACCGAGTGTGCGGGTGCGTCGTGCGCTTATCGCAACGATGGCGGCGACGAGACCGAGCACCGTTGCGACTATCGCAACGGGCCCAAACACCTGCGGAACGCTTTCGCTTCCCCCGCTGCCAAGCACCAGAACAACGATGAACACCGTGCCGGCAAAGATCGCAAGGATAATTGCGGCTAGCGAGATCGCTCGAGCGGGCCCGGCGAGGGGTGGCGGCTCGGTATCGGACATGGCGGGCTTAGCCGATGAGGTTTTGCACGTACACGTGAGGGGTGAAACCGGTCAGATCACTAATTCCTTCACCCTGACCCACCAGTTTGATGGGAATACCCGTTTTCTCCTGAACGGCGAGAACAAAGCCGCCCTTAGCTGAGCCATCGAGCTTGGTGATGACCAAACCGGTGACCCCGGCATGCTCAATGAATGCCTGAGCCTGCGATAGTCCGTTCTGACCCGTAGTGGCGTCGAGGACCAGAAGCACCTCCGCGATTGGTGCTTGCTTTTCGATGACCCGCCGAATTTTTCCCAGTTCGTCCATCAGGCCGCTTTTGGTTTGCAGTCGCCCGGCTGTGTCAATCAAAACAATTTCGATGCCCTCACGTTGAGCTCGTTCAACGGTTTGGAAAGCGACGGACGCCGGGTCCTGTCCCTGTTGTTGCGGGCGCACGATGGATGCGCCCCCTCGCTCAGCCCACGTCGCGAGTTGGTCAACAGCCGCAGCGCGGAAGGTATCCGCCGCTCCGACAACAACGGATCGACCGTAGTTGGTAAGGAACTTGGAAAACTTTCCGATGGTGGTTGTTTTGCCCACCCCGTTGACCCCGACTACAAGCACGATTGCGGGCCGGTTGCTCAACAGAAGGGTGGAGTCCAGCCGGGAAAGGCGTTCCTCTAGGGTTTCACGCAACATACGACGGAGGTCGGCGGGATCGGTGGTGTGATATTTAGCCACGTTCGCCCGAAGTTCGGTGATGACGTCTTCCGTGATGTCCGGCCCAAAGTCCGCCGTGATGAGCGCGTCTTCCAGGTCTGTCCAGGTGTCATCGTCGATCGTCTTTTTCGCGAACATCCCACGAAGGGCGGAGGAGAGGG
>DASYMY010000709.1:0-11339 GCA_036008825.1 Glaciihabitans sp. | reverse complement strand
TCGAGATTGCGCAATAGACGCCAAAATGTCGTTGTGGGTGCTGTCGAGCGGATTTCCGGAATCCAACAACTCCACCACCACGTTGTCTGGGCCAAATAAGTCCATCAGCCGGTCAACCTCGTGGGCCGCGCCGGCGGCACCACCGGCGGCACCACCCTGGACCAGGGCGTCACGAACCCACCCTTTCCGGCATCCGGTGAGGACAGTCCACTGCCCACCCGAGCGCTCAGCAAGTTCATTCACGTCGTAGAGCGGTCGCCCCTTCTCCATCCCCGCGAGTTGAGCGGAAGTGAGGGCGCCAGCGAGGCGATGGTAGCCCTCCTGCTGGCGGGCGAGGACAACGAGATGATGCCCTTCCGGTTCTGCCACCCCGTTTTGAGGTTTGCGAAGGCCCAACGACAGTTCGGCCCCGAACACGGTTTTCACCGAGTAGTTCTCTGCAGCCTCAGCCATACGAACAATGCCGTAGAGGCCGTCATGATCAGTCAGGGCAAGAGCATGAAGCCCCAACCGGGTGGACTCCTCTAGCAACGCTTCGGGGGAGCTGGCCCCATCAAGGAAGCTGAAATTTGAGTGAGCGTGCAACTCCGCATACGGGATCGCCTCCGGGAGGCTGCCCACAGCAGGTGGGATGGGTGGCACGTATGGCTGACGCTTATTCGACCACGCGGGACTATCACCACCGTCTGCCCCCAACGGCGGGGCACCCGGTCGACGGGTATCCGATAATTTGCGTTCAAACTCCGACCAGGAGATCGGGGGATTGCTGTATCCCATGGTGTGCCTCGCCCGATCGTGTGGTGGTTAGGGTGACGTGAAGATGTTCTGCGGTGCTGACTAGTCGTATCGGGCTTCGGCCCACCAACTGCCGGGGGAGTTCGCGCTGCCCGATGTGCTCTCCAGCACAAGCAACCAGCCCATCCCCACCGAATCCACCACCTGAAACCGGTGGGCCATCCGGTGAGTATCGCCGTCCCACCACCGCTCATTGATCGGCCATGGCCCCGCCCAAGCCGTAATGGTGCGCAGTTCTCGTCCGGATCCGGCTGAGGAAAATTGGGCGGGAGCTGCGGAAAGTTCCCCCCGATCATCAACAACAATGTTTTCCCCCGTCGCCCCAAGAACATGTACGGGATGAGGGGAGGGGAACACCGTCGCGGGCGCTGGTGGAGGCAATTGGCCTGGCCAGGGATGCTGGGGGGAACGTGTCAGCAGCGGGCGGTCTCCCCACGGGACGGTCGTTTGCCGGTCAGCCAGGGTGCGCCCTCCTCCCAGAACAGCGGTAAGCACCCCGCCGTGGCCGAGCATGCTCTGCACCCGAGACAGTCCGTGGTGAATTTTCTCGTCGGGTCCGGCCCCAAATAGTCCCAGTTCATGGTTTCCGATGGCATCCACTGTTTCGGGAATCACCCGCACCCGGGTGATGCGAGAGGTCAGCCCCACGTCCACCTCGCCGCTGCCCTGCAATTGCCAGCGCACCCTGTCCACCACATCGGCGGGAGTAAACGATCGCGGATGCAACCAACTTCTTTCCGATACCTCACCGTTCTCGGTGTCGATTTCAATACGCAGCCCTGTGCACACCAGTTGGGCGGAAATCAGCGCGTCAATAAAACGATCAGCGGATGCCCGAAAGCCGAAGGTCACTTGATCGATTCGATCCAGGGGCGGTTCAAACTCAACAGCGCTGTCGAGTTCTTCCGGAGGAATCCGTTGCACTACCGGGCGGCTGTCTAATCCACTGGCCAGAGCGTGCAATTGTGCACCGGCGCTGCCAAAACGGCCCAATACATCTGTCGCAGTCAGTTGAGCAAAATCGGCGAGGGTTGTCACCCCTAACCGGCGCAGCAACGTCACCATCGCCGGGGCATCCAGCAAACTAATCGGCAGCGGTGCTAAAAATGCTGCCGCCTCACCCTGCGGCACAATGTGTACCCGCGCCCGGCGGTGGCGCTCGGTGCCCGGCAGCAGTGCCGACCTGGCCGCCTGCTCCGCCGTAAAAGGACCATCGGCAATGCCCACCTGGGCGCCGGGAATCCCCAACTGGTCGAGTAATTCGATCAATGCCAACCCCGCCGCTTTTTCACCGCCGTAATACCGGGCTGGCCCCTGCACTCGGATGGCACACGTTCCTGGACGCAACAGCTGCACCCCAGGTATCAGCTCCTCAATGGCCGACAAAATTACCTCGAATGCGCGCGCATCGTGGACTGCGTCATAGGGCTGCACTATTAGTTCAAGGCAGCGCGCTTGCGCCTCACGCACCCGTAAGCCCCGCTTGACACCCTCGGACCGCGCCGCGGCCGAGCACGCATACACAACGCCCCGGTCGATGAGAGCCAAAGCGGTGGAATTGGTGGACAGAGTCGCCGATCCGGTCTGCCCACGAAGCGCCGCTGTAATGGGCCAATCGGGGCACCACACAACGAGGGTGCGGGTGATGGCGGCGGTCATCTTCTTATGCTCGAACATATGTTCGAGTATGTCAATTGCGACCGACATGTCGTTGCCGCATGCTCATCGTGACCGGCCGTTACCCAGCAACACGAAGGTGGCGCCGCGGCGACCGCTCTTCGTCCGCGCGTGACCTCTCGGCAGGCTCGATAACATCCCGAAATTTCAACTCAGGGTCAGGCAACCACAACCGAGCACTGCGCGGTTGCTGTCCAACTCGCGACGTGACGGTCACGGTTACCTGCCGGGCAGTCAGGTGGCCGTGCCCGTCACCGAGACCACTCCATGTGCTGCCAGAAAGGCTCAGCATCGCCTCACTCTGCGGCCAACTCCCCAATACCAGCAGGGTGGAGCCTCGCTGCCGCATTCGCGCTGCCAGCCGCGCCAGGCTTGTATCTGTCGCCCGACGAGGCGGCCGTGTCACCACAACGCTCATCACATCGGCAATGGCCGCGGTTACTGTAAGCCATTCATCTCCGGGGTGGGGGACAAGCACCAGTCGATCCAGGTCCACCCCAAAAGATGCCGCAGCCTCGATCCCAAATTCGGGAATTCCCACCACCCCACACCACGTTCCAGCCGCCGACGGGCCGGCCAGTAGCGCCATCAGCAATGTCGCCGACTGGTCCACCGAATACGTTGACCCCTGCTTGAGGCCTCCACCCGGCAAAAGTCCCGCGATGGCGGGATGTGTTGGAACCATCCGTGTATCCAGCTTGGTCGCCTGCATCGACCTGATTCGTGCCTGCAACTCGCGTACCGTCGGAGCGGTGGGATGCACCGTCTCCTCGGTGATTGCAGCGGTTGCGGAAGCCATACCCCCATGCTCGAACATGTGTTCGATAGTGTCAAATGCCACCGACAAACTTAGGGGTATCCCCGGCGGGTAACCGCACCGCACCTTCCCCGAAGGTTGTGGAGGCAGACGCGCCTCACCGGTAGCCTCAATGTATGTCCCCAACGCTCACAGAACAGCTCGCCAACCGGGTGCGAGCTGTGTTGCGGCGCGCAGACCATCCGGCTGAAGCGAGTGGCTCAGCGGCGCAGTGGCGCTACCAGCGTGATCACTGGCTTGACGCACTCGACCCCCGGCATAGCCCACAGCTGAGCTCCACTGACATCCGCGCGTTGATAGATTTTCTTGCCGAATCAGGGCCAAGCAGCTCTTCGCGGGTGAGCGCAGCAGAATGGGACGCTGAGATTGACGAGATAACGCCGGAACTGCTGTTCAGCGTTCATTAGAAAGAACCCCACTGAACGCTGGCATGGTCACTGCTTGGGGTGCCCGTCCATGTTCAGCTCAGCCGGGTCAACCTCGACGTCTCCCACATCATCTGGCCCACCGGTACCGGGAAGCACTTTGACGTCATCGGCCTCGACCGCTGGATCATCCGTTGCTTCGCTGGTAGTGGAGTTCTGTTTGGCGCGAATATCTCGGTCGTTGGTGTCGGCATAATCTGGCCCGTCTGAGCCAGGGGAAGTTGAATCGGTGGCGTCATTGCTCATTGTTTGACCTTACGGCTGCACTCCAGCGTTCGTCCAGTCCGCCGCACAACACTGACCCAAGGCTGAGAGGTACGCGGACGCGGAGACCTAGACTGGTTCGACACCGCCCAGCTCATAACTTGTGGCTGCGGTGCTGCACCAAGGAGAGCAATGACAACAGTGCTGGTTACCGGTTTTGAACCCTTTGGGGGAGAGAGCCTCAACCCGTCCTGGATTGCCGTTCAACGGTTGCAGAGCAGGTGGGTGGGAGAAGCTGATCTTCACATTCGCGAACTTCCCGTTGATTTCGCTTCGGTTGACAGCGTTTTTGTGGACGCCCTCCGGGAGATTCGCCCCCACATTGTGATCTGTGTTGGTCAGGCGGGAGGCATCCCCGGCATTCACGTTGAGCGGGTTGCAATCAATATTGACGACGCCCGCATTCCCGATAACGCCGGCCACCAGCCCATTGATGAGCCCATCGTGGTCGGCGCCCCCACCGCCTATTTTGCTTCATTGCCCATTAAGGCCGCCGTGGCGGAGCTACGTGCGCAAGGAATTCCGGCATCGGTCTCTCATTCGGCCGGAACCTTCACCTGCAACCATGTTTTTTACACGCTGATGCATGAGATAGCCGAAAACTATCCGACCATGCGTGGGGGCTTTGTTCACGTGCCATACCTTCCGGAACAAACCATTGGCACTGAGCATCCGTCTCTGCCCATCGAGACCATGGTCGAGGCTCTGGAAGGTATTGTTCACGCCACCCTGCAGCACACCACCGATCTTGCTCTCACCGGCGGAACGCTCAACTAAACGTTTCAGTACATCACCACACGGCGGATGTCTGCGCTAGGAGCGACTGCCCCGTTTACGGTTGCGGGCTTGCAAAGCACCCCGTGAATGCTGGACAGGTCGTCCCGATTTACCCTTCGTCGCTTTGGCGCCTTTTGCCGCCTCTTGCGACTTCTTTGCCGGCGGTGCGACCGGTGCTGGTACAGCTGTCGCGCTCCAAGCGGCAGCCCGTGAGCTTCCGGCAGTGCGACCGCGCACAATGCCCACAAACTCTTCTATATCGGCGGTGAGCTCGTCTTCGAGCCACGCGATCGCAATTTCGGTGACGGGAGCGTCCGTGATGGGCCGTGCCACAACGTCTTTCCGTGCGTGCAACCGGGCGATGGACTGCGGTACCACCAGCACACCCACCCCTGCAGCGACCAACTCCACTGCATCAGACACAACACTCGGGTCGCGAGCCACTTGTTCCTCCGCCAGATCGGCCAGAGTGACCTCGTCAAATAAAGCGATGGGGTGGTCTTTTGCCACCACAACAACAGGAGTTTCCTGGTACAGCGGGATCACGCTGAGCCCGTGACGTTTGATCGGCAATCGCACAAAACTCACATCGGCAATCCCGTCGCGGAGCACACTCACCGACTCGGCTTCCGTGTTCGGACGCACCCGCAGCACCACAGAGGGATGCCGTTCCTCCCAGGCGGAGGTCCACTTGCCCACCGTGACACCGGGTACAAAACCAATACTCAAACTGGAGGGAGCCGCCTCTGCCTCCGCCAGCTCCTGCTGCCGCTGCTCCTCTTCGTCGAGGCGCGGAAGCGATTCGGCCAAAAATTTCTCGCCAGCTTCAGAAAGCTGTGTGCCTTCAGCGCTGCGATCAAACAGTTCGACGCCCAGTTCGGCCTCCAACTTTTTCACCGAGGAGCTCAACGCCTGTCTCGAAATATTCAATGATTTCGCGGCACGGGTGAAGTGCAATTGCTGCGCAACGGCAACAAAATGCGTCACAAGGGTGATATCGACAGGCATGCCTTCAGAATATCCGCGCAGAGACGGTCGAACGCACAGGCTACGCTGTCACCATGAACCAGGAACGATCGCCGCAGACCATGAAGCCGGCGACCGCCGCACAGAAGTTGGGGATTTACCTCCCCGCAGCACCCGAAGCCTTCCAAACGGCGGATGTCACCCGCGCCGAGTTGAACGCACTTCTCACCGAGCCGCCCCAGTGGTTGGTTGAGCTGCGTCTTCACGGACCCCACCCACGCCAGATCGTCGCCAGCAAGCTGGGGGTGTCTGCCTCAGGACTCGCCCGCGGTGGCGTAACGGACCCGCTGACGACAGCGGAGATCCAGGAACTGCTTGCCGCGCCGCCCGCTTGGCTGGTCCGTGAACGGGCTACGCAGGCCGGTGTTCGTGAGGAGCAGAAGCGCATTAAAGAAAAGAACGCTCTCAAAGCGGAGGATGACGCGTAAATCGTCACCCGCTTCATTACACCCGGCTGAGGTGCTCCGCAAGGAGGCGAAATTGGCGGGGGAGTGCACTTTACTGATCACGTCCGCACTGGTAGCGATGGACGTGTGCCCGTGGTGTTGTGCTCGAAGTGACCGTCGAGTGCGACTCATCTGCACCTGCTGTCGCTATCGGTGCGTGACGTGCCTGCGCGTGACGCCTGCAACCCCTAGATACCCCAACGGGCTCGGCGTACGGTGTCGCTATGGATCCCAAACACCGTGAAAACGATCCCAATAAAGTAGCGACCTCGTCGCGTGTGCGCGATCAACCGGCCCTCACCACCTCATCCGGAGCGATTTGGGTGATTGTTGGCGGCATCCTCGTCGCCATTACTATCGGTGTGCTGCTGAGTTTGGGCGACCGCGCTCCCGGCCAGACCGCGCTGATCGCTATTGTCCTTGAGTCAGTGTTGTACATCGGTATGCTCGCGGCGTTACTACTGCCCGCGGGTAAACGTCGACTGGGTGTGATGGCGACCGCTTTGATCGCGATTGCCGCCGTCGCACTGATCTTCATTGGGATTATCGTCGCAGCCCAATAATCGCTAATTAACAGGTGCAGCCCAAAGAGGGCGCGAAGTATCTCGACAAGGTCAACGGGGGCCGCTACGGTGGCCCCGTGGCATATCTTGAGGCCCGTGGCCTGACGAAAACCTACCTCCCCAAGGGAGCTCCCGTCGTCCACGCCCTCGACAGTCTCGACCTGGAGGTGGAGCACGGAAGCGTAAAAGCGCTTCTTGGTCCCAACGGAGCAGGGAAGACGACCACCGTCAAAGTCTTTACGACATTGATTGTGCCGGAGGCAGGAACGGCAACGATTGGCGGTGTTGATGTTGTCGCCCGACCGGGAGACATCCGCCCCATTATTGGTGTGTCTGGTCAATACGCTGCGGTGGACGAAAATTTGACCGGATTTGAAAACCTCGACATGGTCGGTCGCCTCTATCACCTGGGTGCCAAAGCGTCGCGGGCGCGAGCCACAGAGCTCATTGAGATTTTTGAACTCACGGAAGCCCAAAACCGGCCGGTAAAAGGTTTCTCCGGCGGAATGCGGCGTCGGATTGACCTCGCCGGAGCATTAGTGACCCGCCCTCGCGTGTTGTTTCTTGATGAGCCAACAACAGGGTTGGATCCGCGCAGCCGGCTGGGGATGTGGGCAATCATTCAGGCTTTGGTGGGGGAGGGCACCACGGTGCTGCTGACCACCCAATATTTGGAAGAGGCCGATCAGCTCGCCGACAGTATCTCGGTTATTGACAATGGGAAAGTGATCGCCGAGGGTACAGCCGATCAGTTGAAAGCGTCCATTGGAGGGCATCGGGTCGAGATCAATTTGGTTGATGCCGCCGACCGGCAGGTGGCCGTTGAGGTGTTGGCCCGGCACGGGTCGTCGACCCCTAACGTGTCTACTGACGGCCGTGCTGTGGATGTGAGCGCAGACGATGCGCCGGTTGCCCTGCAACGTATCCTCGCGGACCTGGGCACAAACGGCGTGCAAGTGTATGACGCAGGTATGCGCCGGCCGACCCTCGACGACGTGTTTCTGCGCTTAACCGGACACGCAGCCTCGGGGGATAGCGAGCCCACTCGAAAGAACGATTCTGAGGAGGCCACAGCGTGAGCGCGTCGACCACCAATAGCCCCACAATCTCTCATCGAACGGGGACCAGCAACAGCGTTGTGAACTGGTTGAACGACGGGTGGATCACCACTCGGCGCAACATCATCAAGATCAAACGTGTTCCCGACATTCTGGTCTTCACCACACTGCAGCCCATCATGTTTGTTCTGCTGTTCACCTATGTGTACGCGGGTGTGATCGATATACCGGGCAGCACATACACCGAGTTCATCATGGCCGGTATCTTCGCGCAGACCGTGGTGTTTGGTTCAACCTATTCAGGCTCAGCGATGGCGCAGGATCTCAAAGACGGAATCATCGACCGGTTTCGCACACTACCCATGAGCCCGTCTGCGGTGTTGGTTGGCCGCACCAACGGTGACCTGATGATCAACACACTGTCGATGTTGGTAATGATGGCCACCGGTTTTGTGGTGGGCTGGCGCATTCGATCCAGTTTCTTAGAAGCGATCGCAGCGGTCGCACTACTGCTTCTATTTGCGTACGCATTCTCCTGGGTAATGGCATTTATCGGGATGAGCGTGCGCAGCCCCGAGGTCATTAACAATGTGTCGTTTCTGGTTCTGTTCCCGCTGACGTTTATCTCCAACGCGTTTGTTCCGAGCGACACCCTGCCACCGCCATTACGAGTGTTCGCCGAATACAACCCGGTTTCAGCTCTTGTGCAATCAGCCCGGCTACTGTTTGGCAACGTGCCCGCAGGCGCTGTCGAGTCAGACGTCTGGACTCAGCAGCACCCGATCCTGACGGTACTGATTGGGATTGCCGTGATGCTGCTATTTTTTGTGCCGCTATCCATTCGAAAGTTTGCCCAGGTAAGCTCGCGATAGGCCGAGCAACGGGTCCGGGGGCTTTCGCTTGTCACCCAGCTGCGAGAGGCTGGAGGAGTACCTCCGCTGCTGACTTATGTAGGGAATCGCTTGTGACTGTCTCAACCATGCTGGAAACCGAACGCAAATATGATGTCGACGAATCAACCCAGCTGCCCGATCTGAGCGCACTGGGGACAACCGAGCTATCCGATCCGATCACGCTGCGTGCCATCTATTACGACACCGCCGACTGGTCGTTAGCGCGACGGCTAACGGTATTGCGCCGCCGTACCGGAGGAGCTGATGAAGGCTGGCACATCAAGATTCCTGCAGGGGATTCCCGCACCGAGTACCAGATGAAAGCCACCGAAGCCGAAAGCGACAGCACTCCTCCCGCACCCCTGTTAGAGGTGATTCGATCCATAATTCGCTCCAAACCCCTCAGCGAAGTGGCACGTCTCACCACCGAACGCACCATCGTGACCGTGCTGGATAACGAAGGCGGTGCGCTCATTGAGATTGCGGATGACCGTGTCTCGGCCACCGACATTCACACGGGCATTCTGCGAATCTGGCGTGAATGGGAAGCCGAGCTTCGAGAAGCAGCACCAACGGATCCGCAGTCACGGTCGGAGCTGCTTAATCAGGTGGAGGAGATACTTACCGCCGCTGGTGCGGCACCCCCGATCAGTGCTTCCAAACTGGCGCGCGCAATCGGTCGAACGTCGTTGGGCAGCGACATGGGCGCAGGTGCTCCGGCCGAGATTGCTGACGGTGAGTTGTCTAAAACCAGCCCCGCTCTGTCGGTGGCTGTTGCCGTTGTGGGCGACCTGGTGGAGACACTTGTGCAGGCTGACCCGCGAGCGCGCGCTGATGAACCGGATGCTGTTCATTCCATGCGGACAACGGTGCGCCGTTTACGAAGCCTGCTGGCAACCTTCCGCGGTGTCTTCGACAGCACGGTAACCGACGAGATCCGTACCCGGCTGGGACTACTGGGCGACGTGCTGGGCGCGGCGCGAGACGCGGAAGTGCGCCGACTCCGCGGCACCGCGCTGTTGTCCGCAACCGATCAGGCGGAGCCAAGTGATTCGGCAGAGCCTTCGGTGGAAACTAACGACGTAGACCTACGACGCCGACTCGTGGACGACACCATGGGCGAGTACCACGCTCGACTGGCCGACGTAAACGGTTATCTCAATAGCGCGGAGTACTTTGAGCTTCTCGATGATCTCGATGCTCTTGTTGCCCGGCCGCCTCTTGGGCAGGATGCGTTGCTTCCGGCCGGACCAACGATCTCCGTCGCACTGGCTGCGCAGTCACGGCGCACCCTTCGTCGGCTGAAGAAGGCCGATCCGGCCAACCTCGACCAACTTCACGCTGCGCGTAAAGCCGCGCGGAAGCTGCGTTATTCCGCGGAGGCGGTGAGTGGAAAACCGGTCCCGCTCTTTAAAAAGAAGAAGCGAGCGCTTGCTGCCGCTGCCGAAGATTTGCATGACCTTCTCGGCGAGCATCGTGACGCTATCTTGTTTGGCGAGAACCTCCACACGCTGGAGCGGGAGGCTCAGGAATCGGGCGAGAACACCGCGGGGTACGAGGTTTTGAGTGCGCGGGAGGCGAAAAACGCGAGCGCCGCAATCGGTAAAACCGGGTCCGCGACGAAATCTCTGTCAAAGGCGGCTCAGCGGTAGCGAACGGCGCTGGTTGCTATCGCAACAAGGAAGAGGATTGCGGGTCGGAGTCCATGTACCGCGGCGGTCTCGACGATAACCGGGTCACAAGGACCGCCCCAGCGGTGACAGAGATAACCCCAGCGGCGATCAGCAGAATATGTATTGCCACTACACCGTAACCGCCGTAGGCATCCACCCCGAGCGCCAGAGTTTGTCCCCCGGGCGTGAGCGGAATCTCGCGGGCTGGGGCATCCGCCATCTCGCGAGGAACTAAAAACGGGTACGGCTGCCACCCGGTCAAAGCCGCGTGCACCAAGACGAACACAACCCACACCGTGGGGTAGCTGACCACGCCCCAGATGCTGCTCCAGGGCAGGCGTCGTCGTCCTGGAGCACACAACCAGTCGATGAGCAGCACGGTGGGCAAAACGATGTGGAGAACCTCGTTGGGCCATTGGATGCCCACGTACCCTTCGGACGGGACGCTGCGCAAGAGCAACGCGAACACAACCCCGGCAAGAAGGGAGTAGATAACCGCGGCCAACCGGAGGGTTCCGAGAACCGGCGACTCACGTGCGCCAGCGAGCCCTACCAAAGCGGACACTACCAGTACCGCCACGCAAATAAGACTCGCTTGGATGGTGAAGAACGTGAAATACCGGCCTGGAACAAAGGCGTTGTGGGTGGCGAGATCGACCACCTGCACACCAATGCTGACAACAACGACCAACGCCATAAGCAGGCGCAGGACTGCGAAGAACCGCTGCAGGGCACGAATTTTGGACGCGCTGGTGTCCGTTTGCAGAGGCCAGCTCTCCCAAAGTTGCGTCACGTCGTCAGACTAGGCTGCGCGCTTACCCTTCAAGCAGCCTCGCGGAATGGAGGGGGGAGTATTTGCGGAGTCCCGCGTCTACTAATAGAGGGGATGTTGCTTAGGCGTAGTCCGCACCTTCATGAACCATGT